>NZ_JAZHOC010000042.1:0-126972 GCF_036553575.1 Methylobacter sp. Wu1
GCCATCGCTCAACGGATAAAAGGTACTCCGGGGATAACAGGCTGATACCGCCCAAGAGTTCATATCGACGGCGGTGTTTGGCACCTCGATGTCGGCTCATCACATCCTGGGGCTGAAGCAGGTCCCAAGGGTATGGCTGTTCGCCATTTAAAGTGGTACGCGAGCTGGGTTCAGAACGTCGTGAGACAGTTCGGTCCCTATCTGCCGTGGGCGTTTGAGATTTGAGGGAAGCTGCTCCTAGTACGAGAGGACCGGAGTGGACGAACCGCTGGTGTTCCGGTTGTCATGCCAATGGCATTGCCGGGTAGCTATGTTCGGACAGGATAACCGCTGAAAGCATCTAAGCGGGAAGCCCCTCCCAAGATGAGATCTCACTGGGACCATGAGTCCCCTGAAGGGCCCTGAGAGACGATCAGGTTGATAGGCACGGTGTGGAAGCGCTGTAAGGCGTGCAGCTAACGTGTACTAATTGCCCGTGAGGCTTGACCATATAACACCCAATCAGTTTGGGTAAGACTGACAGCGCTTTGAAGCGAGAGCTACAGATTTCCACGACAGCAGGCGGCGACAGCCGGCCTGCTACACCAGTTTGCTTGGTGACCATAGCGAGCGTGAACCACCCGATCCCATCCCGAACTCGGAAGTGAAACCGCTTAGCGCCGATGATAGTGTGGCCGTTTGCCATGCGAAAGTAGGGCATCGCCAAGCGCCTATCCGAAAAACCCGGACCTCCCTGAGGCCCGGGTTTTTTTTTGCCCGCCGCTCAACCCGCCCGCGTCTCCCCGCCCAGCAGGGTTTTGGCTCGTGTTAGTAAGCTTCAGCCTGTTTGATGAGACCGGACAAATGCCGCTTCAATCAAGGAGGTCGCTGTTTTTGTACCTCGCCCTGGATCAATCTGATCCTTGCCTCTGAGAGCATTTGACTGCATTTTTTCCGATTGTAATACGGCTTTTATTCTTTCTGCCAATGCTGCTGCGGAGGCATTTTTTGCAAGCAGAGGTGCCGGAGCTAGGCCTAAATGTTGAAGCTGACATGCCCAGAATAGTTGCTCATCCATAAAAGGCACTACAATTGAAGGACAACCGCTGAGCGTAGCGGAGTGAGTAGTTCCGGCACCGCCATGATGTACAACAGCTGCGCAGTGTTTGAAGACAGCTTGATGAGGATGTTTGCCAATAAAATAAATATCCCCATACTGCGCTTCGGGCGGATATCTATCGGAGCTGGTTTGAATGATTGCGCGGCACTTTATCTTTTGAGCGGCCTCGATAAATAGATCCATGCTCCAATCAGGCACTGCTTGTTGTAAGCTGCCGAATGTCATATAAACAGGCTTTTCTCCGTGCCTAATAAATTGCTGCAGATCCTCAGGAATTGACCAGGTTTCAGCCGTGTCTGGTAAATTCAAAAAGCCACAGGCCTGATGAATTGGATGCCATTGGTTTTGATAAGGACAAAAAAGCGGATCGACAGCTACTAGATTAAGAGAATTCGAATTTAACAATTCAGGAAAAACATGCTTAAAAGCGGGCATACCCTCGCTAAGCCAGAGCTTGCTCAAATTGTCTTTTAATGCAAAGTCAAAAATGTAATCAAAAAGACGCCATTGAAATCGGTTAATTAGAGCACCCAAATCAGGAAATCTGAAAGGGGGGCGGTTAGTCGTGGCAATTGCACCATGACAAAACGTCACACTAAAATGCGGCTTTTTCTGTTTGCTAGCAGCCAGCTTCAACGGATACAAAAAGTGATGGCCGATAACGCAGTCATTTTCTTCAACCAATTGCTTAGATGCTTCATAAATAGCCCGCTCGTACGGAAAGAAGACCTCTTCAAGCAAAGCATTAAGCCATTGCAATGTGCTCATTCTGAACGTTTTTTGCGCAAAGGCAGGCATATCAAAATCGATGTGTGCAGGCACTTGCCGGTAGCCAATAGCCAGCCGTTGGCAGATATCCGTATAGTCGCTGTTATCGATGCTGCTGGCTGCCAGCGTTACCTGGTGTCCCGCCTTTTGTAACGCTTCGGATAAAGCCAATAAAGGCCGGATGTCGCCATTGGATCCCCATGTCTGTAGACCTATCTTCATGATTAACTATCTCCTTTAAGCAAGTGAACTGCCAGCCAGACCGTGTCAATTTCCGCCATAGTCCATTCGACGCGATGTTTGACATGCGCAGGGATGAATAGATAATCACCGGTTTTTAATGTGAAGCGCATTTGGTCTTGTTCATAAGCGACAACTGCCTTGCCCTGAAGCAGGATGACCCATTCATCAAAGACTTGATCATACCAATAGCCTTCAGGTGTAACATGGCCTCTGGAAACGATTCGTTCAATACGAATATTATCCTGCTTGAGTATACAGTCAAATAGCTCTTCGGGTAGTTGAAGGGGAATATCGCTGAAAATATTGAAGTGATTCGGTTCCATAGCTTATTAACTGAAAGCAATAATCATGCAAACGATATAGCGGGTCAATATATGGCAATGGTTATTTATCATTTGATGTTACACATTCAATATGGAAAAAGAATAAATTGGTTATACATCAATTATTTGTGTAGTAAAAGATGGGGCTCTGCTGATTGGACAGTCATTTATCATTCTTAAGTGATAACCCTGCCGAGTTATGCTGCTTTCTATTCATTATTAACAAGGTCAGCATAATACCACTTCATCCGATGTCCTTTGCTCTAATTCCTGATGGCGTCTTTCTTCATTGTAGAAGCTGAATTAGCATTCGGCTTACTGAGGTATTTCATGCATTTTCAGGTAGATTTCTTCAGACTTTAAGCAGCGCAAGAGCCGTTCCCCAAAGACATTATCGAGCCGGGAGACTTTACCGTCCATGCTAATCTGGATCTGATGGGTTTTTGAGTTTACTGGCGAAGGCTTCACGGGTGAATTATCCTCCCCCGATCGGTATTGAAAATCTCAGGCGTTCCGTAATTCACCATCGCTTCGTCCAAAGCCTCTACGCAAAATATATGGTATCCAAAATATAACAGATTATTTCCAATCCAAATGATCTCTATCTTTACTAACACATTTGTCATGTCCTCCTATTATAGTGTGTCCATACCAGCTATTACCTCTTGCTTTTTTGCAGTCAGGAATGGTCTTATAACCAATTTTCTCACCATCGCAACTCGTTCCTTTAAAACACATTCCCGTCTCGTCTCCGATCGCAGTTGCATTGCTTTTAGCGGGCTTTTCGGCCGCCGCATTGGCTTTGGGCTGGTCAGGATCGGCCGCGTAAGCCGCTAAACCAAGACTCAAGCTAAAACAAAATACAAACAAGTAACGAGTCATCAAAAATCACCTCCACCAGTGGATGGGCAATATTGCACCCGGGAAAGTCCGTTGATGTGTTAAATGATGCTAAATATACAAGTCAAATAAATCAATTAGTTAAATTGCGTAATAGCAGGTTTGCACGTCATAGTCAGTATAGAAATAGAAGCCAGCCCTTGATGTCATCCTGTAGTAAGATAGAGAAATAACTGTGCTAAGAATTTTTGATTGCTGAGTTGCCGCTAAGCTCTCCTCTTGCAGAGGCTGTGTCACTATTAAATCGGCAGTATCGGGTTCATCGAGTTTTATGATATTGACAAAGATAAATAATGGACAGTTGAGAGGCGTTGTGTCTGATTTCGGACAATTCAGCAAGGGCTTCGGCCCGCCACGGTTGATATCATTTACGGTCTATTTTGCCAAAAACATTTGGATTGTCCGGTGCATCGAAAAGTATCGGCTTTCGAGCGCTCGAGAGCCGACACAACGACTGCGTCTTTCTCCATCAATAACATGGGTAACAGAACATTAAGCATAAGTTTCATTACGCCAAGAATAGCCATTTTTAGCATAATTCAAGGCCTCATTGAGGCTATTGAACACGCCCAAACATTTGAGGCATCCGTTAACCAAGTTATGAACTGAAAATTGATGCTCCATACGAAGAATGAAAGGTGATTCTGGGAATAGTCCATTTTTAAAAACCGGATTGACTAAGTGGCCATCAATGAAGTCTTCTGCCAAACATTCAGTATTGTCACCAAGTTTAAATTTTTTCATAAGCGATAATAGGAATCTCATGTCATAAAACTCCACATGTTACTGATCTACCTCGGAGAGAGATATTGTGTCGAATGCTTATCATATGCCTTGAATCACACTTTGGCTCACCAGGCCATTGCCAAATGGCTAACTCGGCAACACATATTTATGTTTTGGATCTCTTAATGTCAAATAAGGCGGTATTTAGCGCAATACAAGGCATCATTGAGATTATCAAAGACGCCTACGCATAAGGTGCATCCATCAACTAGAGCATGCACTGAAAATATATTTTTAGCATGAATGATAAAAGGGGTTTCAGGGACAGATTCAGGTGGAAATCTCGGATTAATCAGGTGTCCGTCAACATAAGCTTCTGCAAAATACTCAGTACCATCGTTAAGTTTAAATTTTGTCAGAATCATAAAATATTACTCCTCAGACTATTTAGCTGTAGCTGAGCATTTATATCTGACTTAACTTAAGTAATCCTTTCGTTTTTTATTATATTTTTTGTGCTAATAGACTAATTTTTATGGCCAATTCATATCGATCTTCGATTTTTTGTGTGTTCGAGCTATTGACTGCGGTATTTAAGTTAAAATGAGAATCGCCTCAAATACCTACATTCTAACTCTATGAATAATTACACTGCCCAGCCCGATTACATCACCCAGCAAGTCGCCATTATTGGAGGAGGGCCGGCTGGGCTGATGGCTGCTGAAGCGCTTTGCCTTGCGGGGATACAAGTCGATGTTTATGATGCCATGCCATCTCTCGGCCGCAAGTTTTTATTGGCCGGTATCGGCGGTTTGAATATCACGCATAGCGAATCCTATGACGTCTTTTGCACCCGCTATGGCGATCGTCAATTGCAGTTGCAGGCATTGCTCGACCGATTGCCGCCGAGCGCCTTGCGCTCATGGGTACACGGGCTGGGCATCGATACTTTTATCGGCAGCTCAGGCCGAGTATTTCCCACACGGATGAAAGCTGCGCCGATGCTACGGGCTTGGCTGCATCGCCTTCGCAGCGCTGGTGTACATCTGCATGTGCGCCACCGCTGGCTGGGCTGGAACGCTGATGGCTCGTTGAGACTGGCCAATCCGAGCGGTGAAATTTCAATCACGCCGCAGGCGACGGTGTTGGCGTTGGGCGGAGCCAGCTGGCCGCAGTTGGGATCAGATGGTGCTTGGGTGTCATGGCTGCAGGCGCGCAACGTAGAGATCGCGCCATTGCAAAGCGCTAATTGTGGCTTTGAAGTGGCGTGGAGTTCGTATTTGCGCGACAAATTTGCTGGAGCGCCCCTCAAATCGGTGGCGCTGACTTTTACTGACGCTCAGGGGCATACCGAGCGGCGACAAGGCGAAATGATGATTAGCGCGCACGGTGTCGAAGGCAGCCTAATCTATGCGTTTTCTCAGCGTCTGCGTGAGTACTTGAATATCCACGGAAGTGCCACCTTCACGCTTGATCTGGCGCCCGGACGCGACGCTGAGAAGGTGCTTGCCGAAATCAGCAAACCGCGCGGATCGCGGTCGGTATCTAGCCATTTGCAAAGTCGGCTCGGTATTGCCGGCGTCAAGATGGCTCTGCTGCGCGAGGTTCTCAGTAAGGAACAATTTGCTCATATGGCTACGCTGGCGGCGACCATCAAGTCCTTGCCGATCACAGTGCAGGCAACTCGCCCCATCGCCGAAGCGATCAGCACTGCCGGTGGCGTTTGCTTTAGCAGCCTCGATCAAAACCTTATGCTCACTGCTATTCCCGGCGTGTTCGTCGCCGGCGAGATGATTGACTGGGAAGCTCCTACTGGCGGATATCTGCTCACGGCCTGCTTTGCCACCGGTCTGTGCGCGGGCTTGGGTGTGCGTGACTGGCTAAGTCATCTGCATCCGTCTTGAGAAATCGTCGATGATGCGTCCGCCGTTGCGAGGATTGCCATCCGCTAGATTACAACCCCAAACGGATACACAGTCCTAATTGCAATTAAGACAGAAAATTCCTGAGCCTTTCCAACCGAAATAATCAAGACACAGATTTCATATTTGAGTTATCTTACGATTTAAGGCTATGGCTGTTAACTGAATGACTAATAAGGAGAATGGCTTACCATGAATATTAGAGATATTGACTTTGCCGCCTTAGTAGATGACGGAGCTGTTTGGTGCCGGCAACTATCGAAATGGCTAGATAAAGCTAAAGTGCTGGATTTTCTTGCACCGTTACTGCTGAGACTTTACCTCGTGCCCGTTTTATGGATGGCCGGTACCAAAAAAATCGCCAGCTTTAGCAGTACTGTCGACTGGTTCGGTAATCCAGAGTGGGGATTGGGTATGCCGTTGCCCTGGTTGATGGTTCTATTAACGATAACGGTTGAGATTCTGGGTGCTTTATTTTTGCTGTTTGGGTTTGGCGTGCGCCTGATTACCATTCCGCTCATGGGGGTGATGGTTGTTGCAGCCATCACGGTGCATTGGCGATACGGTTGGTTGGCAATTGCCGGAGACAGTGGCTTATTCGCGACGGATAGAACAATAGCGGCAATGGAACGTCTGGAACAGGCCAAATCTATACTGCAGCAATATGGCGATTATGCCTGGCTGACCGAAAAAGGCAATTTTGTTGTGCTCAACAATGGCATTGAATTTGCCGCGACTTACTTCATCATGCTGCTGGCATTGTTTTTTATGGGCGGCGGCCGCTATGTCAGTGCCGATTATTGGTTGAGCCGTAAATATATGGCACAAGGGGCGTAAATATGTTGATCAAAGCAAAAGCTGACATTTTAAGCAGCGAAATTACTGATCGGACGGTCTTTGAGTCACGCCGGCAATTCATTAAAGCAACGGTCGCCGGCTCTGCAGCGCTGATGCTGCCAGGATTGGCTGATGCAGAAAGCGGCAAGTATGCTGATGTGCTCACAGGGCCTTATTCGGAACCTTTGGTGCCGACTGATTACGAAGATGTCACCAGCTATACGAATTATTATGAATTCTCCACCAATAAACAGGATGCATCGAAGTTGGCGCGAGCGCTAAAAACCAGACCGTGGAGCATAACGGTAGAAGGCGAGGTAAACAGGCCGGGCGTCTATAATTTGGAAGATATTCTAAAGGATAATCCTTTAGAGGAACGCATCTACCGTTTCCGCTGTGTGGAAGCCTGGTCTATGGTCGTGCCGTGGATAGGTTTTCCGCTGGGCAAGATGCTGAAACAGTTTGAGCCAACCTCAAATGCAAAATTCGTCGAGTTTACAACGTTATACAATCCGGACGTCATGGTCGGCCAGCGAACCGGCGTTCTGGAATGGCCTTATGTGGAGGGACTGAGAATTGATGAGGCCATGCATCCGTTAACGATCCTGGCTACCGGCATGTATGATGACGATCTGCCTAACCAGAACGGCGCGCCATTACGCTTGGTTGTGCCGTGGAAATACGGCTTCAAGAGCATTAAGGCAATCGTTAAAATCCGTCTGCTGGAAAACATGCCCGATACGGCCTGGAATAAAAGCTCGCCGACGGAATATGGTTTTTATGCCAACGTCAATCCGGAAGTCTCCCATCCTCGCTGGAGTCAAAAACGTGAGCGAATACTAGGCAGCAGCATTTTTACGGCCAAACGCGATACTGAAAAGTTCAACGGTTACGGAGAACAGGTGGCATTGCTTTATGCCGGCATGGATCTAAAAAAATATTTCTGATGGCGCTCGGTAAAAAGTACTGGATTGCTATTTAAAGCGGCCATCCAGAGCCAGCTCGGAGCTAATAAAAATTAAGTGAGACACAATCTGTCTGGGCCAGCGAATAAACCAAGCGTAAACGGATTTATCTTATTATATCGAACGACGTTAATTGTTCATCGGGCTGTAATTCGGCCGTTTCGATGTGATCAACGCGGGCCGTTACAGGTCCTTTGCTGCACCATTTTACGAACTCTTCGATTGTTGGGCTCTTGCCTTCGGCAATAATTTCAACGCGTCCGTCCGCCAGGTTTCGAGCGCTGCCTTTCACACCTAACTGTTTGGCCTTGTTCTGGGTAAAGGCGCGAAAATAGACGCCTTGAACCCGGCCAGAAACCAGAATTTTGACTTTACGCACCATGCCTGATTCTCCAGCAATAATGGATTTTGGGATTGCGGGCAAAATCTTCCGGGATAGTGTCCGCCGTAATATCGTCAATGACTAACCCGGGCAGGGCTGAATTGTCGAGTTTAAAGCGCCTGAAATTGGTCGAGAAGTATAAGGCGCCGTCTGGCGCCAACAGTGAAATAGCATTCTTGATCAACGACACATGGTCGGTTTGCACGTCAAACACGTCATCCATGCGTTTTGAATTGGAAAAAGTCGGCGGGTCGAGAAAAATCAAATCATATTGACGGCTGTAAGGCTGCTTGGCTTCGGTTGCCAGCCAATCCAGGCAGTCTGCTTGGATGAACTCGTGTTCTCCCTGCATGTTGTTCAGCTGCATGTTCTTTTGAGCCCAGTTAAGATACGTATTAGACATATCGACCGTTGTGGTTGATCGGGCGCCGCCGCAGGCCGCATGCACGGTCGCGCTGCCGGTATAGGCGAACAGATTCAGGAAGCGCTTGCCTTTGGCCTGTTGCTGGATCATGAGGCGGATAGGCCGGTGATCCAGAAACAGGCCCGTGTCCAGATAGTCTTCAAAATTGACCAGCAACTTGCAGCCGCCTTCCTCGACAACATGAAACACGCCGGAATCACCGTGTTTTTCATACTGGTCGGTGCTTTTTTGCCTGCGGCGTATTTTCAGGAAGACCTGATCCGGACTGATCTGAAGCACGCGCGGTATTTCTGCCAACACGCCGGCCAAGCGCTGGTCGGCTTTGTGCTGATCGATACTTTTGGGTGGTTCGTATTCCTGGACATTAACCCAGGTCTGCTCGCTCTGATAAATATCAACGGCGACCGCGTACTCCGGAAGATCGGCATCGTAAATCCGATAGCAGCTGATTTTATTCTGCTGAGCCCATTTGGAAAGCTTTTTGAGGTTCTTTTTCAACCGATTGGCAAACATGTCGGCGCCGGCGTCGATAGACTGCTTCTTGCTGGCTTCAGTAATTTGATCCAGCCTTTCATCCTGCGTTTTGGCTTTGGGTGTGAAAAAAGCGCTTTCTTCAATGTTAAAGCGCAGGAGTTTGCATTCGAGCGCGCCGTTGAACAGCGTAATAGGTTTTTGCGAGCGTATCCCCAAGCGGAAGCCCAGTTCCGGATTGCTGATGATCATGGCGGCTTTCCAGCCGGTAAAACGCGTTTTCAGCGTATCGCCGAAGCGCTTGTATAGCTCGGCTGTTTCCTGCTCGTCGCCGAGTCGCTCACCGTAAGGCGGATTACAGACGACCAGGCCCGGCTTCCAGCTTTCCGCCGGTTGCGCATCGCCGATATCGCGGCGCTCGACATGGATTTTATGTTGCAGGCCGGCATTGGCAATATGCGTTAAGGCCGCATTGATGGTATGGCGGTTCTGGTCGAAACCGACGATAACGGGCAGCTTTTCGAGCCCGGCCGCTTGCCGTTGCTCGGCCTCGGTGCGCAGTTTCTGCCAGCATACGGCATCGTGTTTTTTCCAGCCGATAAAGCCGAAATAATCGCGCAACAGGCCCGGCGCATAGTCAGCGGCAATCATTGCGCCTTCCAGCAATAAAGTGCCTGAGCCGCACATCGGGTCGATCAGCGAGCCCTGTTGTTTTGCGATTTCAGGCCAGCCGCTGCGCAGCAATATGGCTGCGGCGAGGTTTTCCTTTATCGGAGCCTTGATATTGATATCGCGATAACCGCGCCGGTGCAGGCTTTCACCGGAAAGGTCCAGGCTGAGCTGCGCTGTGGTTCCTTGTAGATAAACATTGACGCGGATATCAGGCTGCTCGGTATTGATGTTCGGACGTTTCTGGAATTTGGCACGCATTTGGTCAACGATCGCATCTTTGACTTTTAAAGCTCCAAAATGAGTATTGTTGATAACAGGCGAGTTCTTGGCGCTGAACGAAACAGCAAAGCTGCCTTCCGGCTGCAAATGCTCAAACCAATTGATCCGCTTGACACCGTAATAAAGATCATCCTGGGTTTTGACTTCAAAAGAACTCAGCACCAGTAAAATTCGGTTTGCCGTTCTGGACCACAGGCATGCCCGATAAGCTGTTTCTAGGTCGCCTTCAAACGCCACGCCCGCCAGAGTTTGCTTGATAGGCTTAATGCCAAGAGCCTGAAGCTCTTCAGCAAGAATGGTTTCCATCGCTTTGGGTGTTGTGGCAAATAATTGGTAAATAGGCATGGTCAAACAAGGCAGGGGGCTATCGGTTGGCTATCGGCTTCAGCATGGCTTTTCAGCCGATAGCATTTGCAGGTATGGCGCAGATTGATGTATTACGCGCTAAATGGGTATTTTTTATTGAATTTTGATCAATTCCACATCAAAGATCAATGTTGAGTTCGGGCCAATCAGGCGGCCTGCGCCGTGAGCGCCATAGGCTAATTCTGACGGAATATAAAAACGATATTGGGCGCCTTCCTGCATCAATTGAACGCCTTCGGTCCAGCCGGGAATGACGCGGTTAAGCGGAAATGTGGCAGGTTCGCCTCGGCTGTAGGAGCTGTCAAACTCATTGCCGTCAATTGTTGTGCCCTTGTAATGTACAGTTACATTATCAGTGGCGGAAGGTGTCGCGCCTTCGCCTTTTTTCAGGATTTCGTATTGCAGACCGCTTGCTGTCGTGATGATATTGGGCTTTTTGGCATTTTCTGCGAGGAACGCTTCGCCGGCAGCTTTATTTTCTTCGGGTGTTGTGGCATTAGCCATTGAAAACATAGTGATTCCTACAAGAATAATTGTAATAACTGAAAGAATTCGAGTTTGAAGTTTTCTCACGGTTTCCCCTCCTCTCATACGGTAAATGTGAGGCATGTAGTTTATCAAAAAACCGGCTTTTGCTGTTTAATTCTTCTTGCAAGTATTTAATTGGCTTTGGAATATTTGCGCGCGCCTGGCTACTTTGCTGGCTACTTGCATCAGCCAGGGTTTTTTCAGATAACTCTTGCGCATATAACCGCCATGCCCTTCATGATAAGCAAGATATAAATTTTTTGTGTCCCATTTTGGGATGCCCAGCTTTTTGTAACTGATGCTGCAATACCAGCCGATAAAATCGGCGGCATCGTCAAATTCATCACGATCGGCCCACCAACTGCCGGCATTATCGACATAACTGTCCCAGGTTTCATCCTTGGCCTGCGCATAGCCATAGGCGCTGCTGGACCTAAACCAGGGAATAATACCTAACAGCCAGGGGCGGGGAGGCCTCGCATCGGCGACAAAATGCGATTCCTGATGCATGATCGCCATTTGAACATGGACAGGTATCCCCCATTTTTGAAACGACTTTCTGGCATCGTCATACCAGTCATCTTTTTCTCTGAAAGTCGCGCAGATATTGTCGCTGTTTTTGGGCGGTATGGTTGCGCAGGCGGTTAGAGAAAGTAATAGAGGCAGTATGAATGGTTTCTTCATGGTAGAGCAGAGGAATTAAAATACTGAAGAATATGGTTAGAGTTAAAAAAACAAACGATAATATAAGCTCAGCAATATAATGATATGTCATAGTCTTGTACAGCAAACGAGCCGACATTAACAGATAATCAAGCAAGGAGATGTCCCAGGTGTTCTACGTAAAGCGACCTTATCGTAAAAATTTAACATCGAACGGTTCGATTGTTATGGGAGGGGAAAAGAAGGCCGTGACTATCAAGAATATGTCAATAACCGGAGCACTTGCTGAATTGGACAGCAAGCCGGGTTATGAGAATGTCCGAGATCTTTATAAGACACTGTCGGTGTCGACAATGATTGATGTGCATCTTCCGGAACTGCGTTTAGTTGGCAATGCTGAAGTTGTCAGAATCGATATGGATGATGAGCGTGCTTTCATCGCTATGGAATTTAAACATATCAGTCATAGCGAGGGTAATCGGCCGTATACGAGAAAATTTCACAGAGAAAATCTGGCTGTTCCAGGACGGATCTTTTTAAACGGTGAATATTGGGAATTTACTACCGTCAATGTTTCGGCAGGCGGTTTAATGATTGTTCTGGAGGGAACAACGGCCGTTGAAGAGGGGCTGACGACTGTGTTTGACTTTGAGCAGATGGAACTGGAAGGACAGATAAAAGTAATATGGGTTAATCATACTGCCGATAGCGAGACAACGATCGGCTTACAATACATGTATAAGGTCAATGTGGCTATCGATGCTATTCCGTTTTAACCTGAAACAAACTGCATTACCTCCTGCCACCAGGGCAGGCCGGGAGCCAGCGGCAGATTGTTGTGGCTGGCGTTCTCGAATCTCCATAGTTTTTTGCGGTGTTGCAGTGAATCGAACAGGTTCTTCCCGTATTTTACAGGAATGATCTCATCGGCTTCGGCCAGCACAACGGCCGTGCTGCCAGTGTAGTGCCGCAGATTCTCGACGTTGTCGAATCGGTCACGGAGTAGCCATCTTGCCAGCAGGAATCGGTAATGATGGTGAGCAACATTGGCTAGGCTGTCAAATGGCGTGACCAGGACGATGCCTTTTACCGGAACCTGTCCGCTGGCTATGATACCTGAAACCACTCCGCCGCCCAGCGATTCGCCCCACAGAAAAATCGGCCCGCCAAAGTCATGCAGGGCCTGTTTTACTGTTGCAATGCCATTCGAAACCAATACCGTTTCCGAAGGATCGCCTGCTCTGGCGCCATAGCCCGGATACTCGGCCAGTATGACGCGGTAGCCGAGCTTTTCCAGGGCTTGCGAATAATAGATGCGGTTCATTGCTGAGCCTGCGTTGCCATGGAACACGACAATCGTTCCTTTATCAGCCGCAGACGGCGTTTGTGAAATCAGCCCGAGGTAATCGTCGTTCGTCGGCCAGAGTTTGAAATTCAACTGTTGGGCCAACTCCTGCTGGTGCTCTGGCTCAAGTTGAGCGGGGAGGTAGATCAGTTTTCGCTGAAACAGGAAAACGATCAGCAGCAGGAGCAAATAAAGCAGTATGAGCGACAGCATGCGCTTGGCGATCATGGATCAAGCATGCTTAGGAGCCTGTGAATTTTTGCTTATCCCTGCCTCGCCAATAAGCCGTAGCCAACTCGTGCGCCTGCTGCTGCGTATCGGCTTTGCCTAACAGTTTCAGCGCAATCGCGGCTGTGCCGATGATGGAGCCTTCCGCAAATTGATCCTCAATGCTGCCTTGCCAGACCAATGCCAACTCTTGCGGATCGAGCAGCTCCGGCTTGACATGGCGGTGCGTGAACAAAGTCGGCCAGTTTTCATCCGATAACTGCCCGTTGTGTACGCTTTGCACCAGGCAATCCATATCCGGATTGCGTTCGGTCTCGCCGCCTTCGCCTTTCAATACGGCCATATGTGGCTGGTTCAATAAGGCCGCAGCCTGCTGATGAACCGGGCGGTAGCCGGGATGAAAAATGCCTTGAATGCTGTAGTCGGCATTAAACGGATTTAAAAGGCGCACCAGGGTATGAACCGGCGAGCGCAATCCCAGCAGAGGCCGCAGTTCTATAATCTCATGCAGTTTCGGGCAAAAATGCTCCAGCGATAGATAGCTGAAGTTATGCTGCTCAATCTGCTGTACGGCTTCGGCAATGGAATCGGCTGGCTGAAGGTTTAAAAATTTCAGCACGTCCTGCGTGTAAATTCTGCCGGCCGTATGGCCTTCCGAGCCATGCATAAAAACCTTGATGCCGTTTTCTGCCAGCAACAGGGCTGATAAAAGAAACCAGGGCAGATGGCGGCGTTTGCCGGCATAGGATGACCAGTCCAGGTCGACTGTCACAGAATGTCCGGCAAGATTGAATGACTCCTGCGCGGCCTGGGCAAAACCGGCCAATTCTTCCGGGGTTTCTTCCTTGACCCGCATCAACATCAAAAATGCGCCCAGCTGGATAGGCAGCACTTCTTCCGCCAGGATCATCTTCATAGCCTGATAGGCTTCATCCTGCGTTAGCGGCCTTGAGCCTTTTTTGCCTTTGCCGAGAATACGGATATATTCGGCGAATGGATGCTCCGGATGCGGTGTCTGTTCGTGGTGGGTCAGTTTCATAAGGTTAATGCCACATAATGGTCGACCAATAAGGCGGCGAACATGATCATTAAGTAAATGATCGAGTAGCCGAAAGTTTGCATGGCGGTTCTGTCATCTTTCCTGCGCATCATCAGAATGGCGAAATAGATGAAACCCAGGCCTAACGGTACGGCCGCCGCCAAATAGATCAGTCCGCTCATGCCGGTCAGATAAGGCAGCAGCGTCACGATCAGCAATAGCACGGTATAGAGCAGAATATGCAGACGCGTGAATTCCGGGCCGTGCGTGACCGGCAGCATGGGGATTTCAACTTTGGCGTATTCTTCGCGGCGCGCGATGGCCAACGCCCAAAAATGCGGCGGCGTCCAGACGAAAATGATCAAAAACAGCAGCAGCGCATAAGGGTGTATTTCGCCGGTCATGGCGCACCAGCCAAGCAAAGGCGGCGCCGCGCCGGCCGCGCCGCCGATGACGATGTTCTGCGGCGTCATTTTTTTCAGGTAGACGGTATAGATTATGGCGTAACCGATTAATGACAGAAAAGTCAGTACAGCCGTCAGTGTGTTGACCATGAAAATCAGCAAGGCCATCCCGATAACTCCCAGAACCAAGGCAAAGATAATGACATTTTTGGAACTCAGTTCGCCTTTCGGCAAGGGACGGTTCTGGGTTCGTTTCATCTCCGCATCAGCTTTCTGGTCGATGAAATGATTGACCGCCGCCGCTGAAGAAGCCGCCAGCGCAATGCCTACGGTGCTGTAAATAAGCGTATCCAGAGGCGGTACTCCCGGCACTGCCAACAACATACCGACAACTGCAGTGAATACAATCAGTGTAACCACTTTCGGTTTGCACAGCTCAAGATAGTTTCGCCAGGAAAGCAAAGTAGAGTCGCTCGTCATTATTTAATAAATTCCAACTTTTTCATTATTGTATAGAATACCGTGAACGATTAATTATTGAAATAGTCGGAAGCACTACCATTTAGATTAAAGAGGGAGTTATGAATAATCGATTACTATTTGCAATATTGTTATGTTTGCCGGCCTTTTCGAGCAGTGCCGAGACAAAAGTGTCGGAACGGATTTTAGGAAACGGATTAAAAGTTCTGGTCCAGGAAGATCATCGGTCGCCAGTCGTGGTTTCCCAGGTTTGGTACAAAGTCGGTTCCAGCTACGAGCCGGGCGGCATTACCGGCATTTCTCACATGTTGGAACATATGATGTTCAAAGGCACGGACAAGCATCCGGCCGGCGAATTCTCCCGCATCATTGCTGAGAACGGCGGCGATGAAAATGCCTTTACCGGTCAGGATTACACGGCTTATTTCCAGACCATGGACAAATCCCGGCTGGAAGTCAGCTTTGAACTGGAAGCGGACCGGATGCGCAATCTGCATCTGCTCGCTGATGAATTGAAGAAAGAACTGCAAGTAGTAACCGAAGAACGCAGAATGCGCACCGACGACAAGCCGCGGGCCAAGATGCAGGAATACTTCATGGCCATGGCGCACACCAACAGCCCTTACCGGAACCCCGTGATCGGCTGGCCCGCCGACATTGCCAATTATACCGTGGAAGATCTCCAAGCCTGGTATCAGCGCTGGTATGCGCCGAATAATGCCACGCTGGTCGTGGTCGGCGATGTCGAGCCGAAGGCCGTTTTCGATCTGGCCGAAAAATATTTCGGCGCGTTGAAGACCAGTGAAATCAAACCGTTAAAACCGCAAACCGAAGTCGAACAGATCGGCGTCAGAGAGATGACGATCAAACTGCCGGCAAAACTGCCTTACATCGTCATGGGTTATAAAGTGCCCAGCCTGAAAACGGCAGAGAAGGAGTGGGAAGCCTATGCGCTGGAAGTGCTGGCTGGCGTGCTGGACGGCGGCAATAGCGCCAGATTGGCGTCAAGGCTGGTGCGCGGCAAGCAAATCGCGGTCTCGGCGGGCGCCGGGTACGATCTGACTTCGCGATTATCGGACCTGCTCACACTGGAGGCAACCCCGGCCGATGGCAAGACGGTTTGGGATTTGCAGTCGGCCCTGAAGGATGAAGTGGTCAAGCTGCAAAATGAGTTGGTCAGCGATGAAGAATTGCAGCGCATCAAGGCGCAAGTGTTGGCCAGCGACATTTACCAGCGCGATTCGATGTTTTATCAGGCCATGCAGTTGGGCATGACTGAAACGGTCGGGCTGGGTTGGCCGACAGTGGACGAATACGTCAAAAAGGTCAATCAGGTAACGGCGGAGCAGGTGCGCGATGTCGCGCGTAAATATCTGATCAAGGATCACTTGAATATCGCTTATCTGGAGCCCCAGGAAATAAAAGAAAACAAAGCAAGCCCAACAACCCAAGGAGAGCATGATGCGCGCTAGTTTGATAGGTATCGTTTTTTTATTGTTCAGCCAGACGGTCTGGTCGGCGGCCAAGATTGATCACTGGCAGACGGCTCAAGGCAGCCGGGTTTATTACGTTCGTACAGAAGGTCTGCCGATGGTCGATATCCAGGTGTCCTTCGATGCCGGCAGCGCGCGCGACGGCTCTCAATTCGGTATTGCAGCTTTGACGTCGGCCTTGCTGGATACCGGGGCCGGAGAATGGAATGCCGATGAAATCGCGAAGCGTTTTGAAAGCGTCGGCGCGGATGTTGGCGCGGGCATTTCCGATGACATGGCTTGGGTATCGCTGCGGACACTGACTGATAAGAAATTATTCGATAAAGCGCTGGAAACGCTGCAGGTCATGCTGGCTAAACCAACCTTTAACGAGGCCGATTTTCAGCGTGAGAAAAACAGGACGCTGGCCGCTCTGAAACAGCGCGAAGAATCGCCTGCCGAACTGGCGCATATCGCCTTCTCTAAAGCTGTTTATGGGGACCATCCTTATGCGCATCCCAGCGATGGCGTTATCGAAACAGTAGCCGGCTTCAGCGCTAATGATTTACGGGAGTTTTACAAAAAATACTATGTGGCGGCCAATGCCATGGTTGTTATCGTCGGCGATTTGAGCAAAGAACAGGCCGAAAAGACGGCGCAAAGTCTGGTCGCGGAACTGCCGACGGGCCAAAAGCCCGAGCCATTGCCGGAGGTCGCAATGCCGACAAAAGCAAGCCAACGGCATATTGATTTTCCTTCATCGCAAACACATGTGCTGGTCGGCATGCCGGGCACTTATCGCAAAGATCCTGACTATTTCAGCCTGTATGTCGGCAATCATATCCTGGGCGGAGCTGTGTTGGTCTCGAGGCTCTTTAATGAAGTCAGGGAAAAACGCGGGCTGGCTTACAGCGCCTCCAGTTCTTTCGTGCCGATGTTCAGAAAAGGCCCGTTTGTAGCGAGCCTGCAGACACGCAATGATCAGACGCAGAAAGCGCTGGAAGTGCTCAATAAAACACTGGCGGACTTCATCAGCGAAGGCCCGACCGAAGCGGAATTGACGGCAGCCAAGAAAAATATCACGGGCGGTTTTGCAATGCGTTTCGATACCAACAAAGAACTGGCTAATTATGTCTCCATGATCGGCTTCTATGAGCTGCCTTTGGATTATCTGGACACATTCCAGCAAAAAGTCGAGCAGGTGACAGTCGCTTCAATCAAGGACGCCTTCAAGCGCCACATCGATCCGCAGTTGCTCCAGACCATCGCATTAGGCGGAGCCCCAGCGAAAAAGTGAAAAACAAGCTCAGAATCATCGGCGGAGAATGGCGCAGCCGGCAGGTGAGTTTTGTCGACTTGCCGGGCTTAAGGCCGACGCCGGCAAGAGTGCGGGAAACGCTGTTCAACTGGCTGCAGGGCGAAATCATCGGCAAACGTTGCCTGGATTTATATGCGGGCAGCGGCGCGCTGGGATTTGAAGCAGCGTCGAGGGGCGCTGCTTCAGTCGTGCAGGTGGAAAGCAACCCCCAAGCCTGCCGAAGCTTAAAGGAAAATTCGGTCGCACTGGCCGCTGACCAGATCAGGATCGTGCAGATGGACGTCTTGCGCTACCTGGCCGGCGATGCCGAAGCGTTTGATGTCGTCTTCATGGACCCGCCGTTCGCCAGGAATCTGGCCGTTCAAACCTGCCAGTGGCTGGAGGAAAAAGGCTGGCTGGCCAATCACGCCAAAATCTATGTCGAAACAGAGTGCAAGCTCGACCTGAGCGGCATGCCGGCCAATTGGCAGTGCCTGAAAAGCAAGACTGCAGGCGAAGTCGGCTATCATTTATTCGAGCGATCAAGCTGATTTATTTTTTCAAGCCGATATACTTGATATAAAATAGTCAGTTTTATAGCCGTCATATGAACATTACCGCGATCTATCCTGGTACATTCGATCCCATCACCAACGGGCATCTGGACCTGATTGCCAGAGCGTCAAGGCTTTATGACAAAATCATCGTCGCTGTCGCCGTTAATCGCGGCAAATCGCCGCTGTTTTCGATTGAAGAGCGTGTGGCACTGGTGCAAGGCGTGACGACTGGGTATGCAAACGTCGAGGTGGTCGGTTTTGACAATTTGTTGGTCGAATGCGCCAAACAGCATGGCGCGCATGTGATTTTGAGAGGCTTGCGCGCTGTCTCCGATTTCGAATATGAATTTCAGCTGGCCGGTATGAACAGGCGTCTGGCGCCGGGCCTTGAAACGGTTTTTTTGACACCGGCCGAACAATATGAATTTATTTCTTCGAGCATGATCAGAGAGATCGCGCAGCTGAATGGCGATGTGTCAAGTTTTGTCCCTGATCTTGTGCTACAGCATTTGATTGGGAAATTTAGTTAGGAGTAAGTATGTCCCTTTTTATTAGTGATGAATGTATCAATTGCGATGTCTGTGAGCCCGAATGCCCGAACGGCGCCATTTCCCAGGGCGAAGACATTTACGTCATCAATCCCGCCATGTGCACCGAATGCGTAGGCCATCATGATGTGCCGCAATGCATAGAAGTGTGTCCGGTCGACTGTATCTCTAAAGATCCCAGTAATGTCGAGGATAAAGACAGCCTGTATCAGAAGTATCTGAAACTGACGCAGTAATATTTTTTCATCACGAAAGAAGATCACGTCTTATCGGCGTGATCTTCCATTCTCAAGTTGTCTAAACCAGTCCAGACTGTCCAGGGTTGTTCCCACCGGCTTATATTCGGCGCCCACCCAGCCGGAGTAGCCTGATTTTTCAATCGCCGAAAAAAGCTGTTCAAAATCGATTCGACCGGTGCCGGGCTGCGCGCGTCCGGGGCAGTCGGCGAACTGAATGTGGCCGATCTTATCGGCATGTTCAGTAATAAACCTGACAGGATCTTCACCCATCATCTGCATGTGATAGACATCGTATTGCATGAACAGGTCGGACCGATTCAATTCATCCAGCAAGGCCAGCATCTGAGCGCCGCTATGAATGCTAAAACCGGGCATATCGTACGTATTGATCGCTTCAAAGACCGTTTTGATGCCGAGCGGCGCAAAGGCATCGGCGGCAAAGCACAGATTTTCCTTAAAGGTTTGCATATACTCCGGCAGGCGGCTTTCATTCAGACAGCGCCCCGGCAGCACATTGATCGCGACCGGTTTTAGTACCTCTGCATAAGCGAGCGTTTGCGCGACCGCTTGCCGGAACCGGGCCTGTTTTTCCGGCACGCAGGCCAGTCCTTCACCGCCCTGCAACAGATCATCGGCATCGACATTGAACAGCACCAGCTTTTGCCCGGCTGCCGTCAGGGCATTTTTTAATGTTTGGGCGTCCAGCGCATACGGGAACTGAATCTCAACAGCGGCAAAGCCCTGACGGCTGGCAGCCTCGAAGCGCTCGATCAGATCCGTTTCGGTAAACAGCAGGCTCAGATTGGCGGTAAATTTAAGCATCGGCTTTGCTGAACAGCTTGATTAATGTGGACGGGTCCTGCTCCAGAAAACCCTGCTGGCCATGCAACTGCATCAGTTGCGCAGCCAGGGCGGACATCGGCACGGCATTGCCTTGCCGGGTCGAGACGTCGACGGCCATGTTGAGGTCTTTCAGCAAGGTCTTGACGCGCCATTTGACCGGTTCAAATGTCCCGGTCGCCATTTCGGGGCCGACGATCTGCAGCGGCCTGGAGTCGGCGAAACCGCCGGCCAGCGCGGCCGGTATCTTTTCGGCATCGACGCCGGCCTGCCTGGCCAGCGCCATCATTTCGGCGATGACCATGACATTGCAGCTGACGATCATCTGGTTGCAGATTTTCGTCATCTGGCCGCTGCCGACATCGCCCATGTGCGTCAACTGCTGATACAGCGGCGCCAGTACATGGCGCGCGACAGCGATGTTGTCGGCGCTGCCGCCGGCCATGATCGCCAGATTGCCTTGTTGGGCGCCGGCGACACCGCCCGAGACCGGCGCATCGACCCAACCCATGCCGCAGGTTTCGTGCAATGCAGCGGCCAGTTGCCGCGTCGTCTCGGGATGAATGCTGGACAAGTCGATCAGCAGTTTGCCGGCCGAACCGCTGGCCAGAATGTCGGTCTTAACGATGGATTCGACGGTGGCCGTATCGGCCAGGCACAAAATGATGACATCGGATGCCTGAACCAGCTCTACTATTGAGCAGCAGGCTTGTGCGCCGGCCTCGGTGACCGGAAGCAGTTTTTCGGGGGTGCGGTTCCAGACGTTGACCTTAAAGCCTGCATCGAGCAGGCGCAAAGTCATCGGCTTGCCCATCAGGCC
This sequence comes from Methylobacter sp. Wu1, assembly GCF_036553575.1. Lineage (NCBI taxonomy): Bacteria > Pseudomonadati > Pseudomonadota > Gammaproteobacteria > Methylococcales > Methylococcaceae > Methylobacter > Methylobacter sp. Wu1. Next base: position 20,838 of record NZ_JAZHOC010000042.1, read on the forward strand.
GATGCCGATGAAGCCGAGCGTGTATTCTTTATCTGACATGAGGATCAAGTTTTTGATGCGCGAAGCGATCGGAGTTTTCAATAAAATCTGTTAGTGGGGAGGGTGCAATGAGGCATTGCACCCTCTTTTCAGCATTACCGGGTTTTCTTATTGACCGATGGATTGGCGCATATGCATCATCGCTTCTTCGGCATGTTTAGTGCCTACATCGGCATGGCCTTTTTTGGCATGTTCTATGGATTGTTTTAAATGATCAACTGCTTCTGTCATATGTTTATGAGCTTCAGCATGTTCTTTTTCCGCAGCTTCAGCATGTTTCAAGCCTTCTTCCGCATGCTTGAGCAGTTGGTCAGCGTGGCCATCCTGTCCATGGGCCGTTGCCATGGCTGAATGTTCTAGCGCTTGCGCTGTATGATGCTCTGTTGCATTGGACTGGGCGCTCAGGCAAAGAGCGAAAGCACCTACTAAAGCGGTAATATATGTTTTCATAACAGCATATCCTTGTTTATTTATGTTTAGAGTTATTATTAGCGCCTCGTTTTATTGGAACTACCAAGGCTTTTGTTATATATCACATATCATATATACGGCACAATACGAGCCAATATGTTGGGTCGATGCAATTGCCGGTGCGCGGCCCGACTATTGACGTCGGACGGCTTGCAAAATAAATCCATGTTTACTGCCACGTACGCAGGAAATTCCATTCTTCAAATACAACTCGATCAGGGGAAAAGATGTTAAAGAAATGTTGTGCAGCGCTGATAGTAACGGCTGTTTTTTGGGGAACGCAGGTTCATGCCGACGGCAAGGCCGCCATTGCCAGCGCACATCCTTTAGCGACTGAAGCCGGCTTTGAAATTCTAAATAAAGGCGGCAATGTGTTCGATGCGGCGGTCGCGGTCAGCGCCGCGCTGGCCGTGGTCGAACCGTCCGGGTCGGGGCTGGGCGGCGGCGGTTTCTGGCTGCTGCACAGGGCTAACGACGGCTTTGAAACGATGATAGACGGGCGCGAAAAAGCGCCGCTGGCGGCCCATCGCGATATGTTCCTCGACAAGAACGGCGAAGTCGTGCCGCGCTTATCGGTCGACGGTGCGCTGGCGGCCGCGATACCGGGCATGCCGGCGGCGCTGGCGCATCTGTCGGAAAAATACGGCCGCCTGCCTCTGGCGCAGAGCCTGGCGCCAGCAATCCGCTATGCACGGGACGGTTTTGCCATTGGCGAGATACACCGCAAACTGCTCAAGTTTAGGATCAACGTGATGAAAAAAGATCCGGAGACGGCGCGGCAGTTTCTCGATAACGGCAATGTGCCGGAATACAAATCGATACTGCGCCAGCCGGATCTGGCGAATACTTTGACGCAATTGGCTGAAGAGGGCCGGGACGGCTTCTATGACGGCGATGTGGCCGAAAAACTCGTAAACAGCGTCAGGAAGGCCGGCGGTATCTGGACTTTGCAGGATCTGGCGAATTATCAGGTGGTCGAGCGGGAACCGGTCAGAGGCTGGTATCGCGGCATAAAAGTCACCAGCGCGGCGCCCCCTTCAGCGGGCGGCATCGTATTGATCGAGGCATTGAACATTCTGTCCGGCTACGATTTGAAACACGCGGATGACGTAACGCGCAAGCATCTGATAGCCGAAGCCATGCGCCGCGCCTACCATGACCGGTCCTTGTATCTGGGCGATGCCGATTTTGTCGACGTGCCGGTCCGGCGCTTGCTGGATGAGGATTATGCGGCCGGATTAAGAAGCAGCCTGAGGCCGGATAAGGCATTGCCGAGCACGATGCTGTCCGGCGACATACAGGATGCAGCGGATGGACCCCACACGACGCATTTTTCCATCATCGATGCCGAGGGCAACCGCGTCGCAGCCACGCTCAGCGTCAACTTTCCATTCGGTGCCGGCCTGGTTGCGGCCGGCACCGGCGTGGTGCTGAACGATGAAATGGACGATTTCGTCAGCCTGCCGGGCGCGAAGAACGTTTACGGGCTGGTTGGCGGCCTGGCCAATGCCATCGCGCCGGGCAAGCGCATGCTGTCCAGCATGACGCCTACTTTTTTGGAAAATGACAAGCGCGTCGCCGTGCTAGGCACGCCGGGCGGCAGCCGCATTATTTCGATGGTCTTGCTGGGCGCGCTGGATTTTGCCGATGGCAACGGCCCGGATTCGTGGGTTCGCGTGCCGCGCTTTCATCACCAGTTTATTCCCGATATGATTGAGTACGAAAAAGAAGCTTTGACCACGGATGAGATCAGCCGTCTTTCAGCCCGCGGCCATCAATTGAAAGAAGCGCGTTACCGTTACGGCAATATGCAGGCGGTGATGCGCGACAAAACCGCGGGCACACTGACGGCGGCCAGCGATCCGCGCGGCGCGGGACGGGCCAGTGTTTACAGCTGGAATTGAAGCATGCCGGATAAAAACACGGCCGACATCTGGCAAGGGCTTATTTCGACGGAAGAACTGCATTACCAGCGTTACTATGCGCTATTGGACGCGGCCGAGCAGGCGCATGCCGAGAGAATCACAAAGCCTGTATTGCATCGGCGTTATGTTGAAGTGCATGGGCGCCTGAGACTATTGCTGGCGGATTATCTTAACGAAAACCCGGCCGCCATCCGGATAGGTAAAAGCGAGCACGGCAAGCCCTATCTGATCGAACATCCGCAACTGGCATTCAATCTGTCCCATTCGGGCCCATACCTGATCATGGCGCTGGCTTGGGATTGCCAATTGGGTATCGATGTCGAGCGCTGTAAAAACAGGGCCACTCTGGCCGAGCTGGTCCACAAATGTCTGGCCGATGAAGAAGCCGCTTACTGGCATGCATTGCCCGACGCCATGAAGATGCGCGAGTTTTACCGTTTCTGGACCCGCAAGGAAGCATTTGTCAAAGCGACAGGGCGGGGATTGGGCCTGGGCGTGAACCGGTGTGTCATCAATCCCATGCATCCGGTGGAATTTTTAAGAGTTCCCGAGGAATGCGGTCCTGCTTCTGCGTGGATCGTGCGGGATCTTGATTTGGGGCAGGATCGTTGTGCCGCCCTGGTAGTAGACAATAGGGAACTGGCGCGCATCAGAGTCAACGATCTGACCGTATGAAAATGCGCCATTATGTATTGGCGTCTGTGATGCTGTTAAGCGCCTGCGCGACGCCTTCCGAGCGTTTTGCCGATGCGGCGATCGCTATGGGATTTGAGGAACTGACGGTCAAAACCGGCCGATTTGCGCATCGTATCTATAGCCATATCAATGCCGTAAAAAACACGGACCGTAAAACGCTGCACGTTTACCTGGACGGCGACGGTACGCCCTGGCAGCAGCGCTGGATTGCAGGCGACCCGACATCGCGCAATCCGATCATACTGAAACTGATGGCGCAGGACAGCGAGCCTTCCATTTTGCTGGGCAGGCCCTGTTATCACGGTTTTAGCGATACCGAGCCTTGCCACAATAAGTTCTGGACGTCGCACCGCTATTCGAAGCCGGTCGTTGAAAGCATGGCGGCGGCTTTGAAGCAATGGCTTGAAACAACCGATTTTAACGAGGTCATGCTGGTTGGTTACAGCGGCGGCGGCACATTGGCCATGCTGATCGCGCCTTATATCGATAAGATCAAAGCCATCGTGACAGTGGCGGCCAACCTCGATGTCAAGGCATGGAGCGAATTTCACGGCTATCTGCCGCTCAGTGATTCGCTAAACCCGGCAGTCGGGCCCGAATTGCCGCCCATGATCAGGCAGTTCCATTTGGCCGGCGGCAAGGATGATAACGTGCCGCCATTTATCATCGAAACATTCGCCAAGACCCACCGTCGCGCGCGAGCCATTATCTATAAAGATTTTGAGCATCAATGCTGCTGGGCCGAGGCATGGCCTTCGATACTTGGAAAAATCCAGGCCGGAAACGTGGCGTTTAACGCAGGCGATTCCCGCTGACTGCGTCATAAATAGCCGTTTCCTGTTTAAGTCCACCTGTGGGGCCGTGCAGGAGAAAAATACCGCTGCCTGAAAAGGCCTGCACCAGTTTGCGCGCCTGTCGGATGGCGGGACGGGTGCTGGCATTGGCGCTGGTCGATACGATAGGGCCGCCGTAGCAGGCGCATAACCGGCGAGCGACGGGATGAGCCGTGACCCTGACCGCCAACGAGTCATGGGCTCCGGTCAGCCAGACAGGCACCCAGGACTGGGCCGGAATCACCCAGGTAACAGGACCGGGCCAGGTTGGCGCGATGCGCCCGATCATCGCCTGATTCAAGATAAGGTAGGGCTGCAACTGCTGTAATGAGGAAGCGATAAGAATCAAGCCTTTATCGATAGGGCGCTGCTTGATGTCGAGTAAAGACAGGACCGCGTCCTCATTGAGCGGATCGCAGCCTAAACCGTAGACCGCCTCAGTCGGATAGGCGATAACTTCCCCGGCTTTGATGTGGCGGACGGCATTTCTTATCTTAAAGTCGGAATAATAAGCCATAGGCGATCAAAAACTGCGCCGTAGCGGGCGCAGCGGGTATTTGAATTGGCAATCTTATTTAGGCCCCTCGGCATCGGCTGGGTCGCCTTCGTAAGGCGTTGCATATTTACAGTCTTTTTGCGGGCAGACTTTTTCCGCACCGTGCCTTTTCGTGACTTTGACGGTCAGAACCGGCCAATTACACTCAGGGCAGCTTTCCGCGATCGGCGCATTCCACAAGGCATAGTCGCATTTCGGGTATTCCGAGCAGGAGTAGAAGACTTTGTTGCTTTTGGATTTGCGCTTGAGGATATTGCCTTTTTTGCATTTCGGACATTCCACGCCCGTATCCAAAGGCTTTTCCAACGGTTCGATGTGTCGGCATTTGGGATAGCCGCTGCAACCGATGAATTTTCCATATCGGCCCGATTTGATCACGAGCGGCAGGTTGCACTTGGGACAGGTCCGGCCTTCTATGACTTCAGGCTCTTCAGGCGCATTGTCGTCATTCAGGTTGCGCGTATAAGAGCAGGTCGGGTAATTCGTGCAGCCGATGAACCGGCCGTTCCGGCCCAGCCGGATCGACAGGGCGCTGCCGCACTCGGGGCATTTTTCATCGATGGCTTCCTGCGTCACGTCTTTGCGCTGGACGCTTTCTTCTTTTTCATGAATCAGCGTATTGAAAGGGTTCCAGAAGGCGTGCATCAAGGGAATCCAGTCTTTTTCACCGCGCGAGACGGCGTCGAGTTCGTCTTCCAGATTGGCCGTAAAGTCGTAGTCGACGTATTTCGTGAAATGCTCGGTCAGGAACTTGTTGACGATACGGCCGACATCGGTCGGATGGAAGCGTTTGTTCTCCAGCGTGACATATTCACGGTTCTGCAGCGTCGAAATGATCGATGCATAGGTCGACGGCCGGCCGATGCCGTGCTCTTCCAGCGCCTTGACCAGGCTGGCCTCGCCGTAGCGCGGCGGCGGCTCGGTGAAATGCTGTGCGGCGATGATATCGTTCAGCGGCACGGGGCGGCCTTCTTCCAACGGCGGCAGGTAGCTTTCCTGATCGTCGCCTTCGGTCGTGTCGTCCATGCCTTCCAGATAAACGGACATGAAGCCGGGCGTGGCTATCGTCGAGCCTGTTGCCCTGAAAACATGCTGGCCGTCGCCGCAGCTCAAATCGACCGCGACCATGTTGATGGTCGCGTGAATCATCTGGCAGGCAATGGTGCGCTTCCAGATCAGGTCATAGAGCTTGTACTGCTCGTCAGTCAGATACTTCTTGATGTCGTTAGGCAAATGGCGCGCGGAGGTCGGGCGTATGGCTTCGTGCGCTTCCTGGGCGTTCTTGGATTTGGTCTTGAACTGGCGCGGTTCCTTGGGCACATTGTCGGCGCCGTAATTTTCCGCGATCAGTTCGCGGATTTCATCGACGGCCTCCACCGACAGGTTAACCGAGTCGGTACGCATGTAAGTGATCAGGCCGGCCGTTTCGCCGCCGATATCGATGCCTTCATAGAGCTGCTGCGCGACCATCATGGTGCGCTTGGTCGTGAAACCCAGCTTGCGGGCCGCTTCCTGTTGCAGCGTCGAGGTGATGAAAGGCGGGGCAGGGTTGCGCTTGCGCTGCTTCTTTTCCAGCTTGGCGACGATTAGCTGGCCGTCGGCGGCTTCGAGCAGGGCTTGCCGGGTCTGCTGCGCCTGTGTTTCGTTATCGATGCTGAACTGGCTCAGCTTCTCGCCGGCAAAATGCGTCAATTTGGCCTTGAAGGCCTGGCCGTGCGCAGCCAGCAAGGCATCAATGGTCCAGTATTCGCGCGATTTGAAGGCTTCGATTTCCTGCTCGCGTTCGACGATCATGCGCAAGGCCGGGCTTTGTACGCGGCCTGCCGATAAGCCGCGGCGGATTTTTTTCCATAGCAGCGGCGATAATTTAAACCCGACCAGATAATCGAGCGCGCGGCGGGCCTGCTGGGCGTTGATCAGATTAGTGGACAGTTCCGCGGGATGGGCGATGGCGTCGGTAACGGCCCTTTTGGTGATTTCATGAAAGACGACACGGTGCACCGGCTTGTCTTTCAGCAATTTTTTCTCCTTCAGCAGTTCATAGAGATGCCAGGAGATAGCTTCGCCTTCTCTGTCCGGGTCGGTCGCAAGATATAAGGTCTCAGCGGTTTTGAGCGCTTTACTGATGGTCTGGACATGGCGTTGATTGCGCTCGATGACCTCGTATTTCATGGCAAAGTCATGGCTGGGGTCAACGGCGCCTTCTTTGGGGACGAGGTCGCGCACGTGTCCGTAGGAAGCGAGAACTTGGAAATCTTTGCCTAAATATTTTTCTATGGTTTTGGCTTTTGCAGGCGATTCTACAATGACAAGATTTTTACTCATTTAATAATGCGAGCGAGTGGGTATTAGTGTAAATAAGTCGGAACGAGGTCATAAACGATGTCCTCCATTCTGGAGAAGGCAAGTTCTTCATCCGGCTGACTTAACAATATCATCAACACGATCCATTTCAGTTTTTCCAACGATATTTCCTCATTTTCCAATGCCATGGCACGGTCGATGACAATTTCGCGGTTGGTTGAGTTCAGAATGCCGCTGTTTTCCAGAAATATGAGCAGGTTGCGGCATTCAAGATCCAGCTTTTCTTGTTCCTCGCTACAGAAAATGCGGAAGGCGGGCGATGTCGTCGATTGTATGGGGCGTTGAAGGCTGAGCGATTCAAGCCAGTCGAACGCTTTATTAACCTCGACTTGTTCGAAGCCTGCTTCCATCAATTCGGTTCTGATGATATCGCTGTCTGGAAGTATTTCGATTTCATCTTCCATATAATTTTCAAATAAATACATCAGGACATCAAAAATATTTTCTTTCATAGGTATGGTCTGTGCTGTTTATTTTATGCGTGTATAGCAACCACCAGCAGTCGCTTCTATGTAGCCTTGCAGTTCCAAAACCAGTAGCATTGATGAAATCACTTCCACGGATTGCCCGGTATTTTCAACCAGCATATCGATAGAAGTTGGGCTGAACATGACGAGATTCAATAATGTTTGCTGCTCCAGGTCAAGTGTTGTTTGCACGGGCAGTGGTGCTGAAATGTCATCCCGTTGATTATATTGATGTAATTCTTCCATGATGTCCTGCGTGGTTTCGACAAGTTTTGCCCCCTCCCGGATCAGTGAATTGCAGCCCCGGGCCAGCGGATTATGGATGGACCCCGGAATCGCAAACACCTCGCGGTTCTGTTCCAACGCCATTCGGGCCGTAATCAATGAGCCGCTTTGTTTGGCCGCTTCAACGACCAGCAAGCCCAGGCACAATCCGCTGATGATGCGGTTACGCCGGGGAAAATGGTTGGCTTTAGCCGTCGTGCCGGGCGGAAACTCTGAAACGATGGCGCCGGTATTGACGATTTCGGTGGCCAGGTCTTTGTGTCTGGCGGGATAGACACGGTCCAGGCCCGTGCCTGCGACTGCGATAGTGTATCCGTACGCATCGAGTGCGCCGCGGTGGCTGGCGGCGTCGATGCCTAAAGCCAGGCCGCTGGTAATGACAAAGCCGTGCCGGCTCAGCGTTCTGGCGAAGTCTCTGGCGGTCTCCATGCCGGAAACGGATGGATTGCGGCTGCCGACCATGGCGATTTGCGGCAGTTTCAAGAGATCAGGGTTGCCGCGCACAAACAGGACGGGCGGCGGGTCGGCTATTTCTTTTAACTGGGCAGGATAATTAGGATCACAGAGGGTAAGGGCATGGTTGTTTTCCTGTTCCAGCCAGGCGAGATCATAATCGATAGCCGTCCAGTCCGGGTTTCTTATGGACTCGATTACAGCGTCCGTTAACCGTAACGTCGCAAGTCTTGATGCCGATTCCGCAAACAGCTGCCCAGGCGTATGGCTTTCGAGTATTTTGAGAAATGTCCGGCAACCAAATCCTGGCGTACGCAAAAGCGCAAGCCAGTATTTGATATCGTTGTCGGTTTGGCGGATAGAAATATTCAGGGGGTTTGGACTTTGTCTAATACATGGATGTTGCGTGAGGCTCTCATAACCAAGGCATAACTGATGCGCTCAAAAGGACGGAAAACCATCAGCGTGCCGGCCAATTCGTCGGGCAATTTAACAGCGTCGTTTTGAATGGCGCTGAACGGGTCTCGGGTAATTCTGCCATTTTGATAGATATCCAGTTCATGGCCGGGCAGAAGACCGTCAACCGTGCCTTTGTCAATCACTACGACATTATAGCGTCCAATTTGAGAAACGCCATCAAGTACGCTGATTATGTTGCCTTTAATACTTTCCTCAGGCGGGCGGGGGAAATAAGTTAGCGTCAGTTCCTCTTCAGGCGTGGACATTATTCTGTCGCCCATGCGGATCTCACTGGCTACTTTGCTGATGGATAAGGTCGCAGGATCGCCTTCCTGCTGCAAAGTGGCGTCGGCAATGTATTTGGCTTCATAGCCTAAAAGCTCTCCGGTGTCAGGGCTGACATAAGGCTCTCCCTTTCTGTAGACGGTATATGACAGCGTTTCCGGTTTGAGGATTGAGCGGACATAGAGCCTGTCGCCGGTGCCCGCCAATAAATGCTCGCCGGCAAAGTCGACGACATAAGGCGCTTCATTCAGTTCTTTTTCGCTGACGACCCGTGGAGAAGTCAAAAACGGCGCTATGACGTCACTCGGAATCAATTTGATTGCCGCTTCCTGACTGGTTTCCCGGATGCAGGGAGATAATTTTCCGTCACCGGAAGCGGCAAAGTATGTGCGTCCGTCTTTAACGTCCTGTTCCTTCAGAACGCATGGCGATTGCTGCTGGGTTCCGGAAGAATAGTCGGGTCTGGACAAGCTGAGTTGGGGCCTGCCGTTGACCATGGAGAAATAAATCGTATCGCCAGGATAAATCAGATGTGGATTCTGAATTTGGGAATTGTAGCTCCACAACTCGGGCCATTGCCAAGGATGCTTTAAAAATTTGCCGGATATATCCCACAATGTATCGCCCTTGACGACGGTGTATTGGTCGGGATGAGACGGGTTTATTTGTATCTCGTCAGCCCATGCGCTTATGCTGAAAGAGAGAGCAGCTATACATCCAATAAGTGTTCGAAAAGCCATATTTGATTCCTGAAGGAGGTCTTTTTAAGTCTGTCTGAATCCAAAGTTTAGATGAATTCATATGGAAATCTAACAAAAGCGCAATATATTGATTTTAATAAGAAAGCTAATTCGCCTTTGGTGGATTTGCAAGAAAGCGCGACACCTCTGCGCCGTCGCTTTATAGGATTAAAGATAGCAGCATTTTGCTATATGTGAAGTTTGCCGGTTTTGAATTAAGGCTCAGGTATCTTGCGTCATTTTTAAAGAATGGCGATGCCAAGCTCGGCGTGGAAAGCCAGGCATCGCTCCGGACTTGGCGGCAAGGCTCACAAGTTGGCTTTATTGAGTGAAAAATGTGAAGTAGAGGCGCTAACCGGCCATTTTATTGCGTTCACAAATCCCTAACCAACAACGCGCCATCATCGACTTGAATCGTTGCCGCCTTGCCGAATATGGGATGCGCAATGATATGAATCAGAATTCCGGTATGGCTGGCGGTGCTGATTACGATTGATGCTTTTATGATATCGGCTAACTCTTGAAGGGAGATTTTGTGGGGTTCCATGTGACTTGCAGTTTTTTTATTTAAAGAGCTAAGATTTTTTCAGAAGCAGTTGGGGGTTGTCAAGAAGTTATAATTTATAAAAATCAATAATTTATTATTTTTTCTTATAGTGACTTATTAGGCTGGGTCTTGGCTAATTTCGTAGTCGACCGCCTGGTTAATAATCAAGTGGGTGCTGTGCGGCTTCTTGCCTAATCCTTGCCTCTTAATTACATGCCCAATATTTCATTGGACACGCTCCACAATTCATGACGGTGTATATTTTCTGCATGCTTTGATGTTTTTGAAGCGGAGCTTCCGGCTGAATTTTCCTGAATGCCTGGTTTGTGAAATGCCATTTTTTGCTGCATCAGTTCACTAGCGCTTAAGATGCCTCTATGGAACTTTTATCCATTTCTATCCCCTTAGTGTGTCAACAAGGCATAGGGTCTTTAAAATTAGGATATCGAAGGTAAATTATGCTGTTAGTCCAATTGGTAACAATGGGTTTTAGATTCTGTCCAAAATCATATAGAATTCCTGTATACAATTATATTTTTGTGGAGAGTTTGTTGAGTATTTTAACTATCCTCGAGTTTCCGGATGAGCGGCTGCGGAAGAAAGCCGCCATTGTCAAGACGGTCGATGATCAAATCAGAAAAATAGTCGATGATATGCTTGAAACGATGTATGAATCACGCGGAGTAGGGCTGGCCGCCACTCAGGTGAACATTCATCAGCGTATTGTCGTGATTGATGTCAGTGAAGAAAAGAATGAGCCGATATTTTTGATTAATCCCGAAATCATTGAAAAAGATGGTGTAGAGGAATCTGAAGAAGGCTGCCTTTCCGTGCCCGGTTTTTTCGAAAAAGTAAAACGGGCCGAACACATCAGAGTAAGAGCTCTCAATAGGGACGGCCAGCCTTTTGAGCTTGAAGCGCGGGATTTGCTGGCCGTCTGCGTACAACATGAACTGGATCATCTGGATGGCAAGCTGTTCGTCGATTATATCTCACCGTTAAAGCGGCAACGCATCAAGAAAAAACTGGAAAAAATCCATAAGATGGAACACAGCTGATCATGAAGATTATTTTTGCCGGCACGCCCGAATTTGCCGTGCCTACCCTGCAGATGCTGCTGGACTCGGAGCATGAGGTTTGCGCCGTCTACACTCAGCCCGACCGTCCCGCCGGCAGAGGGCGTAAATTACAACCGAGTCCCGTCAAGGAACTGGCCTTGAAAGCAGGCATTCCTGTTTTTCAGCCGGAAACATTGAAGACCGACGAGGATTTGCATCAAATTGCCTCATTTAAAGCCGACCTTATGGTGGTTATCGCCTATGGCGTGATATTGACGCAGGCTGTGCTGGATGCGCCTCGCCTGGGGTGCATCAATGTGCATGGCTCGCTATTGCCGCGCTGGCGCGGGGCGGCGCCCATTCAGCGCGCCATCATGGCCGGCGATGAAAAAACCGGCGTGACGATCATGCAGATGGTGCGAAAACTCGATGCCGGCGATATGCTGCATAAAGAAGAATGCGTGATCGGGCCAAACGATACGGCCAGCGATCTGCATGATAAGCTGGCGCAGCTGGGAGCAATCGGCCTGGCTAAAGTGCTGGAGCAAATAAAAGCCGGAGCCGTGCATGCGGAAAAGCAGGATGAGGCGCTGGTGACTTATGCGGAGAAGCTGGAAAAAAGCGAAGCGGTTCTGGACTGGACTCAGCCGGCCGAGCAATTGGCCAGAAAGGTCCGGGGCTTGAATGCCTGGCCTGTCGCTCAGACGCTCTGCCGGGGCGAAGTATTGCGAATCTGGCGGGCCGAGGCCATCAATGCCGATACCAATGCGGAGCCTGGCAGTGTGCGCTGTGCCAATAAAACAATGGATGTTGCTGCCGGCAAGGGCATGCTGCGGTTGCATGAAGTGCAACTGCCGGGAGGAAAACGCATGAGTATTCAGGCTTTTCTTAATGCTCATGACGTCGATGCGCTGAAGTTGGGTTGAACAGACAGTGAATTCAAGATTGATTGCCGCCCGGGTGTTATCCCGGGTGTTGCAGGACGGCCAGTCTTTAACGGCTGCGCTGGACAGCATTATGTCCACCGTTGAGTCTGCTAAGGACAAGGCGTTTATCCAGGCCCTCTGTTACGGCGTCTGCCGGTATTACCACCGACTGGATTTCATCTTAAATCAATTGCTCGATAAGCCATTGAAGGATGTCGATATCAAGTCACTGATTTTAATCGGCTTGTATCAGCTTCAATTCATGAGGGTCAAGTCGCATGCCGCGGTATCCGAAACGGTTGCGGCCGCCCGTAAAAAGCCCTGGGCCAAGGCATTGGTTAATGCAGTGCTCAGAAACTATTTGAGAGAGCAGGATCGTCTTGAGCAGCAAGCTGATCAGGAACCATCGGCCGCCCTCAGTCATCCTCGCTGGCTCATCGACAGGATTCAGCAGGATTGGCCGCAGCAGGCCCCGCAACTGTTTCTGGAAAACAACCGTCAGCCGCCGATGGCTCTGCGCGTCAATCTGGCGCGAATCAGCCGCGAGCGTTATCTGAATCAATTGGCAGAGCGTGGTATCAGCGCGGTGCCGGTTGATTTCTGTCCGTCGGCATTGATGCTCGATAGCCCGGTCCCCGTTGACTTTCTGCCCAGCTTCGATCAGGGGCTGGTTTCGGTACAGGATACGGCGGCGCAATTGGCGGCCCAATTGCTCGATGTTCAGCCGGGGCATCGGGTGCTTGATGTTTGCGCAGCCCCGGGCGGCAAAGCCGCACATATTCTTGAAAGCCAACCGCAATTGAAGGAATTGGTGGCGGTCGATATCGATGCGTCCCGTATGCAGCGCGTCAGCGACAATCTGCGGCGGCTGAAATTGGAAGCCGGCTTGCTGGTCGGCGATGCGGCAAATCCGGAGGCTTGGTGGGACGGTCAGCCGTTTGAGCGGATTTTGCTGGATGCGCCGTGTTCGGCCTTGGGCGTCATTCGCCGCCATCCCGACATTAAACTGTTGCGCAGGGCCGAGGATATTGCGCAGCTCCAGTCGCTGCAGAAAAACATTCTCGGCGCGATTTGGCCGCTCCTGGCGCCTGGCGGCATGCTGCTCTATGCCACCTGTTCCGTTTTAAAGCAGGAAAATGAGCAACAGATCGAGGCATTTTTAGCGGAACACAACGATGCGGCGCAGTTGCCTATAGAGGCTGGCTGGGGTTCGGCCAGGGAATTTGGGCGGCAGATTTTTACCGGAGAGTCTGCGATGGATGGCTTTTATTATGTCCGCCTCATTAAGCGATAAATTCCGGTTGTTGTTGATCTTTCTGTTTTATCTGCTGCTGTGGCCGGCGTCTGTTCATGCCGATGAGTTTTCAGTCAGCATCAAGAAGGCCGAGTTGATCCTGCGGGGAAATAGCTATGTTTTATCGGCCGATATCGATTATCAGCTCAGCAATAGCGCCAAGGACGCGTTGCAAAACGGAATTCCTTTATTCTGGACAGTGCTGGTTAAGGTTCAGCAGCACCGCGATTATCTCTGGAACAAAAAGCTGCTTGATAAAGAAATACGTTATCGTATCCAGTATCATGCTTTATTGAATATGTACCGGGTCAGAGATGAAAGCAGTGATGCAGTCGATAACTTTTCTACACTGTCCGCAGCCTTGCATGCGATGTCGACAATACGCAATATCCCCATTATGGATAAGGCCGATATCGCCTCGGGCACAGATTATAGCGTCGGCTTAAAGGTCAGGTTCGAACGCGACGCGCTGCCTTTGCCGCTACGCCCGATCGCCTATATTAATCCTCAATGGTATTTATCCAGTGACTGGTATTTATGGTCCCTGAAAAAATAAAGCCGCCTGTCGGTCTTTCTGTTCTGGTTCTGTTCGGTCTCATTCTGCTGTCATTGCAGTTGATGAGTTCTGCGACTCAGGAATCTTCGCAATTGAGCGCGATGTATTCATGGCTGCTTTTGGTCAATGCCTTGGGTTCGGTCGTGCTGCTGGGACTGGTCGGGGCCAATATTTATTCATTGACCCGGCAGTTAAAAAAGCGTGAGGCAGGTTCCAGATTAACCACGCGCATGGTCTCGCTGTTTGTGGTGCTGTCTTTGGTGCCTGCGGCCATTGTGTTTTATTTTTCCATGCAGTTCCTGCATCAGGGCATAGACAGCTGGTTCAACGTGGAAATCGATAAAGCCATGGAGGATTCGCTGGAGCTGAGCCAGGCATCGCTGGATCAACGCATGCGCTGGCATTTAAGACAAACGCAACAATTAACCGACAAATTGCAAGATGCCTCGGAAAGTCTGGCTACACTGGAAATGGAGAATCTGCGTGAGCTCTCGGAAGCGTCCGAGATGACGCTGTTTTCCCGTCAAGGCAGAATTATTGCTTCGAGCAGCATCAATCCCGGCGATATCTTGCCGAGCCTGCCGGATGAGCATATCTGGTTGCAATTAAGGCAGCATGAGGAATATGTCGCTTTAGCGCCCGTGCGTGAAGACCAATTAATGATCCGGGTTATTGTGGCTGTCAAAGCGGAAGAGCCGCAGTATCTGCAGGCCTTGTACCCGGTGCCGGTCAGAATTGCCGACTTGGCCGATTCCGTGGAATTTGCCTTTGTGCGTTACCAGGAGATGCACTTTTTAAGGGATTCACTAAAATTAAGCTTCTCTCTGGCGTTGTCGCTCGTCTTGTTAATGAGTTTGCTGGCGGCTATCTGGGTGGCCTTTATCAGCATCCGTAATATTATCGCGCCGGTCAAGGAACTGGTTAAAGGCACACAGGCAGTGGCTTCCGGGCATTATGACCAGCAGTTGCCGGTTGCCGTGCAGGATGATCTGGGTTTTTTGGTGGAGTCGTTCAATGAGATGACGCTTCGTATTGCCCGGGCTCGGGATGAAACCCGGTTGGCCGGTCTTGAAGTCGAAAATCAGCGGGCTTATCTGGAGACGATTCTGGCGAACTTGACGGCCGGTGTTATAAGTTTTGATGCGTTGTATAAAATCCGCACGGTTAATCAGGCGGCTTATAGAATTTTTCATATTCCGGTCAGTTACTTTATCGGGCAGACCTTACTGGACATAGCGCACGGCTATGCCGAGCTGGCCGAGCCCCTGAAAGTCATTCAGCGCTTATTGGAGCAGGCCGATGATATCTGGCAGCACCGGATTGCCTTTTTGGGGCAAAATGGCAGGCGTGAACTGTTATGCCGAGGCACGCCTCTTTTTTCCCAGGAAGGTCGCCGGGTGGGCTCGGTTGTGGTTTTTGACGATGTAACTGATCTGATCCAGGCACAGAGGAACGCGGCTTGGGGCGAAGTGGCCAGGCGATTGGCGCATGAAATCAAGAATCCGTTGACGCCGATACAATTGTCGGCAGAGCGGTTGCAGCATAAACTGGCCGACAAGCTGGCCGCTGCTGACGCGGATATTCTGCAGCGTTCAACGCGAACCATCGTACAGCAAGTTGAAGCGATGAAGGAAATGGTGGATGATTTCTCGGAATATGCCAAGCCTTCAAAGAAACAGACGGCGGATATTGACTTGCCAGGCCTGGTGCAGGAGGTGCTGGCGCTTTATGCGGTTCAGTCGGGCGTCAAGTTTAAAGTCGATTATGAGGCAGGCCTGCTGATGATTAAGGGCGACCCTGTCAGTATCAGGCAGGTTCTGCATAATTTGATCAAAAATGCGCTGGAAGCGATCGATGCAAAAGGCCAGATTGAAGTAAACCTGAATCGATTGCGGAAGAACAATAGCGATTTTATCGAAATTGCGCTTTATGACGATGGTCCTGGTATCAAAGAGGATCAGATTGAGAAGATTTTTGAACCCTATGTGACGACCAAGGCCAAAGGGACAGGTTTGGGGCTGGCCATTGTCAAAAAAATAGTCGAAGAACATGGCGGAGCCATATGGGTTGACACCAGCCGTAAAGCGGGGGCCGGTTTTATAATTCAGTTGCCCGCTATTTAAATTTTAAAACCTCTCAACAATATGAATGCAAATACACCACGAATATTAGTCGTAGACGACGAGCCGGATATTCGCCGCCTGGTATGCGAAATTCTTGAGGATGAAGGGTATCAGGTCACTATGGCCGAAAACGCCAGCGAAGCCCGAGAGTTAAAAAAAATTAACGATCCCAGTCTGATTCTTCTCGATATTTGGATGCCGGACAGCGATGGGATTACGCTGCTGAAAGAATGGGTTGTCGAAGATGAGGAGCTTTGCCCCGTAATCATGATGTCCGGGCACGGCTCTGTAGAAGCTGCTGTCGAGGCAACTCGCCTGGGCGCCTACGATTTTCTTGAAAAGCCTTTGTCGATGGCAAAGCTGTTATTGATTGTTGAAAGAGCTCTGGAAGCCAGTAATCTGCAAAAAGAAAATGCAGGGCTCAAGCAGCAGCTGATTACTGATGTTGAGCCTGTGGGCAAGAGCGCCACAGTGGCAAGAACCAAGGATCAGTTAAAGCGTCTTGCGCAGCATGAGGCTCGTGTGCTGCTGGTCGGCGAGGCGGGGGTGGGTAAAGAGATGTATGCGCGCTATTTGCATAATAACAGCGCTCATCGGCATGGCCCTTTTATCGATGTGGCCGTAGGCAGCATCTCGCCGGAAAACTCAGCCGTAGAATTCTTTGGAAAAGAGGATGGCGGCAAAGTTTATCCGGGACTGCTGGAGCGGGCCCATAACGGAACACTGTTTTTAGGCGAAATCGGCGGCATGGATAAAGAAACCCAGTTAAGGCTGCTCAGTGCATTGGAGTCCAGTTCTTTTCTGCGGGTAGGCGGCAGCCAGGCAGTCCGCGTCGATGTCAGAGTGGTTGCTTCAACCCGGATTGCACTGGATGAAGAAGTCAAGGCGGGCCGCTTCCGGCAGGATTTGTATTATTTGCTTAATGAAGTTACGCTCGAGATTCCGCCGCTTCGGGAACACAGCGAGGATGTGCCGGCATTGCTGAGTT
This sequence comes from Methylobacter sp. Wu1, assembly GCF_036553575.1. Taxonomy (NCBI): domain Bacteria; kingdom Pseudomonadati; phylum Pseudomonadota; class Gammaproteobacteria; order Methylococcales; family Methylococcaceae; genus Methylobacter; species Methylobacter sp. Wu1. The sequence goes on from NZ_JAZHOC010000042.1 coordinate 37,903, forward strand.
TTTATGTCGATTATTTCGTTAATCAGGATAAGCTGCCGTTTCGCCGGTTTTCCATAGCGGCGCAGAATTTTCTGCGCAATTACAGCTGGCGCGGCAATGTGCGCGAATTGAAAAACCTGGTGCAGCGGCTCATGATTCTCGGAGTCGGGGAAGATATCGAACTGGACGAAGTCAAGCTGGCGCTGGGGTCAGTGGTCAGTGACGTTTACAATGCTTCGTCAGTCCCTGATTTTTTCAGTCTGCCGTTGAAAGAAGCCAGAGATCATTTTGAAAAAGCGTATTTGGAATACCATTTTGAAAAAAATGGCGGCAGTGTGGCAAAGTTAGCCGCCGCTGTGGGCATGGAGCGTACGCATCTTTATCGGAAACTGCATTCATTGAATATTAAATTATGAGGAACGCCGGTGATTTGTTATCATATGCTATTGATGCGTCTGAAGTAATAAATAAACTTGAAAAAATTGATGGCGTTTAGTAGAATTCTCGCTCTTTTATTGGGCCTTTAACAGAAAGACTAAGTAACGATGAAAACATTTAGTGCAAAGCCAGCAGAAGTTAAGCGCGATTGGTACGTAATTGATGCGGAAGGGAAGACGCTGGGTCGTCTTGCTTCTGAGATTGCGCGTCGTCTTCGCGGTAAACACAAACCAGAATATACGCCGCACGTTGATACCGGTGATTACATTATTGTAGTAAATGCAGAAAAAATCGGCGTTACTGGCAATAAAGAAAAAGATAAATTGTATCAGCACCATACAGGTTATATTGGTAATCTGAAAACCGTTAGTCTGGGCAAATTAAGAAAAACCTTCCCTGATCGTATTCTTACTACTGCGGTTAAAGGAATGTTACCAAACAATCCACTGGGTCGTGCAATGTTCAAGAAATTGAAAGTTTATGCAGGTCCCGAACACGATCATCAGGCTCAACAGCCAAAAGTTTTAGAATTTTAAACGGGTAGACCATGGCAGCAGCTCAGTATTATGGAACAGGCCGTCGTAAAAGTGCAGTAGCGCGCGTTTACGCAACAACAGGCACTGGAAAAATCACAATTAACAACGTCAGCATCGAAAAATATTTTGGCCGTAAAACCGACCAGATGGTTTCGCGTCAACCGCTGGAGTGCGTCGATATGGAAGCCAAATTCGACGTTAACGTGATTGTTAAAGGCGGAGGTCCTTCTGGTCAGGCTGGTGCCATTCGTCACGGTCTGACACGTGCATTGATGGAATATGATGAAGCATTACGTTCGCCGCTTAGAAAAGCCGGGTTCGTTACACGTGATTCACGTGTGGTAGAACGTAAAAAAGTGGGTCTCCACAAAGCTAGAAAACGTCCACAATACTCCAAACGTTAATTATTTATGTATAACTAAGGTTATACATACAACTAAAAAAGGGTCGCATTCGTCTCGGAGTGCCGCCCTTTTTTTATGAGTTTTAGGAATCTCCTGCTCAGGAGGTCATATGAAAATATCTATTGTTGTTCCTGTTCATAATGAAGCCGATAATATTCTCTCATTGACTGAGGAAATCGTTAAGGCGATGAGTCAGGCGCAGGCTTATGAAATTATTTATGTTGATGACGGCAGCAACGATGATACTGCGGCTGTTTTACAGCATGCGCTTCAACAGGTTGCGGCGCTGAGAGTCATTCGTCACGAGCAAAGCTGCGGGCAGAGCACGGCTATTCATACAGGAGTCAAGGCTGCAAATTATCCCTATATAGCAACTTTGGATGGCGATGGTCAGAATGACCCTGCCGATATTCCCCGCTTGTATGAAGTATTTATGCGACAAAACAAAAACCTGAACCACTTATGGATGGTGGCGGGATGGCGTAATAAACGCCATGATTCTGTCTGGCGGCTATTTTCATCTAAAGTGGCTAATACAGTTCGCTCCCGGTTGCTGGGAGATAATACGCCTGATACAGGATGCGGGCTAAAAGTGTTTTTAAGGGACAAGTTTCTTGAATTGCCTTATTTCGATCATATGCATCGTTTTTTGCCGGCTTTAATCTTAAGAGCCGGAGGGCAGGTAATCTCTGAACCTGTCAATCACCGCCCCAGAATGGCGGGGTATTCTAAATATGGCACTTTGGACCGGCTTTGGGTAGGAATTACCGATTTGTTGGGTGTTATATGGTTGAAGCAACGGGCAAAACTGCCAATAATTAAGGAAATTTGAAATGGACACTGAGAATATTTGGCTAGTTATCGGTTTTTTGGGGCAGGGGTTATTTTCGGCTCGCTTTATCGTGCAATGGCTTAAAAGCGAGCGCGAGAAGAAAAGTGTGTTTCCTATAGCGTTCTGGTATTTCAGTATTGCAGGCGGTATTACGCTTTTTGCTTATGCGGTGCATCGACAGGACCCTGTTTTCATTGTGGGCCAATTATCCGGTTTGTTTATTTACCTGCGAAATCTGTATTTTGTTATTTACGAACATAAGAATCTGAAAGTCGAATAAGCTTTTTCTCATTTTTTACTGCCAATGTATCAACTCTTGTCTGCCCGATTTTGGATTTTTCTTCTTTGGGGAGGCTTAATCGCGGTTAATCTCTCTACGCGTCCATTAATTCCGGTCGATGAAACCCGCTATGCCGCTGTTGCCTGGGAAATGTGGGCCAAGGGAGATTTTCTCGTTCCTTATCTAAACGGTGACAGCTATAGCCATAAACCACCGTTGTTGTTCTGGCTGATGCAGCTCAGTTGGCTGGTATTGGGCGTCAACGATTGGTCATTGCGGCTTATCGGGCCGCTATTCTCGCTGGCATCCTTGTTCTTGTCCCGTGGCATTGCCCGGACATTATGGCCGGATAGAAAGCAAATCGAAGCGCTAGCGCCTTTGATATTACTGGGATGCTTTTTCTGGATTGTCTTCAGCACGTTGACGATGTTCGATATGATGCTGGCTTTCTTTGCATTGCTGGGCATCTATAGCCTGTTGAAACTCGCTTATTCGGACTTGTCTTTCAAGTATTTGCTGTTGCTTGGACTGGCGATAGGGGCGGGCGTCTTAACCAAAGGTCCGGTGATTTTGCTGCATTTATTGCCTGTTGCATTATTAGCGCCATGGTGGCTCCAGATTGCCGGGTTTTGCTGGCGGCATTGGTATTATCGTATTGGCGCCGCTGTTTTAATAGGCGCAGGTATGGCCTTATGCTGGGCGATACCTGCCGGCATGGCTGGCGGTGATGCTTACAGAAAGGCAATTTTTTTAGGGCAGACCAGCGGTCGTTTGGTCGAGTCTTTTGCCCATCGGCTGCCTTGGTGGTGGTATTTGGAAATATTGCCGTTATTGTTGTTGCCGTGGTTGCTTTGGAAACCCGTATGGACAGGGCTCAGAAAGCTGAATTTTAATGATGCCGGCATACGTTTTTGTCTGGCCTGGGCGGTACCGGTTTTTATTGCTTTTTCACTGGTCAGCGGCAAGCGCATTCATTATTTATTGCCTTTGCTGCCTGCTTTGGCGTTGATACTGGCGCGGGCTGCCGATGAAATAACCGATCAAATTTGCTGGAAGCGGGCTCATCTTGCTGTTGTGGCGATATTTGTCTTATTGGGCATGATTATGACGGCTGTGCCAGTTTTGAACGATCATTATCAGTGGCGCGCTGAGCTATCGTTAATCTCGCCAGTATGGGGCGTTTTGCTATTGGCGATTTCCATCGCTATAGGACTGGCCAAGGCCAAGGATGCCCCGGATTCAGCTTTTTATCTCTGTATAGCATCGCTTGTGGCGTCGCTGGCGGTTTCATGCGCTTTTTTTGAGATTAAAGCAGACCATTACGATACCAAGGCGGCGGCCCAAAAAATTGCCGGCTTAATGGACGAAAACAGAGCTATCGCTTTTTACGGCAACAAATATCACGGTCAATATCATTTTGCCGGACGGCTTAAACAGCCGATTGCGGTAATGATGGATTTCAATAGTCTGTATGACTGGGCCAAGCGTCATCAGGACGGTTACATTATTGTCACTTATAAGGATGCGGACGCATTGCCCGAGTCAGTCATCAGCTATCATTATCCTTATAAAAGCCAGAATATAGGCTTGCTTTCATGCAGGACGCTTATTGAAAATCCCAGTCTCGGCTCTGCGCTGAAACCCTAATAACGTCATTTGTAATAACGCACCGCTTGTAAAAAACTTCATGGTGCATAGCCGGCGCTTTAGCTAAAGCGCCGGCTAACGGGGTTACTTCCAGATACTGACGATATTGGTAAAGTCATCCGTCCACGGCTTCACGTCGAAATACAACGGTAATTTTTGCCAATTGCCGAGGCTGCTTAGGCGCAGTGGTTCCAGCATTTCAGCACGATTTGCCATGACCACCCAATCTGTCGCCACGACCAGCGGAATTTCCTGTTGCGGTTTGAATTCCTGAATCATAGCGGCTAAATGCAACTGCTTGGCATGGTCGGATAATACTTTCTTAAGCGCCAGATGACGGTTGGTTATGTGAAATGCCAGGATGCCGTCTGGTTTCAGTTTCTTGAAATAAAGCTTCAGGGCTTCCTGAGTCAGCAGATGCGTTGGCACCGAGTCCGAGCTGAACGCATCCATGACCAGCAAATCGAACTTCTTATCAGGGTCTTTTTCCAGCGACAGGCGGGCATCGCCTATGCGCATGGCTGCATTATGGCCGCATAGCTTGAGATAACTGAAATAAGCCGGATTATTGGCGACTTCGACTACCAGCGGATCAATTTCATACAAGGTCCACTCCTGCTGTTGCTTGGCATAACAGGTCAAAGCGCCAGCGCCAAGGCCTACGACACCGATGTGCCAGTTCTGATCGACATTATCGTATTCTTTAAACAGCTGGCCCATAGGCCCTGGGCGGCTGTAATAAGTCAGCGGCGTTTGAATGTGAGCTGCCGTCAGGCGTTGCGCTCCGTGCTTGGTCGTGCCGTGGAAGAGTTCATGGTATTTTTCCGGATGATTTTGCTCATCGGCTAACACGCTCTCTCTCACCGAAAGGACGCCAAAAAAGCTGCGCTCCTGATAAAGCGTGTTGGACAGTAGTCCATGCAGGCCCTGCGTAAAGAAAATAAGCGTACCGGTAAGCAAGGCAAGCGTAATGGGCCGTTGTCGGAAGGCATAAGTCAGGCCGGCTATCAAAATCAGGCCGACACCGATCGTATCGAGATATTGAGGCAGGTTATCGGTGCTGGTGTAAATAAGCAGGCCAATAATGACAAGCGCGGCCGGCAATATCAATTGCGATGCCCAAGCCATTTTATGCTTGCCTATTGATGATTTCAGGCCAGGGCGCAGCAATAATGCCGCAACTATCATGATCGGGTATTCGTAGACGCCATTAAAGACAAAAGGCGCCACGAAAGTATTGAACATGCCGCCCAGCATGCCCGCAAATGACATGATCAGGTAAAAGGTTGTTAAATGACGGGTATGGGGTCTGCTTTTAGCCAGTTCGCCATGGCAGACCATGACGGCCAGAAAAAAAGCCAGCAGGTGCAGCATCAGATCCATCCAATAGGGCAGGACTGCCGGATTAATGAACGAGTAAGCAATAAACGGCAGCAGTACGATAGGCTGCAGCCTGACCATTAACGGATGAATGACAGGATTCCATTTGGAAAAAACGAGGATAAAGGACAAGAGATACAACGTTAACGGAATGATCCACAGCAGCGGCACCGAGGCGATATCGGTGCTGATGAAATTGGTCAAGCCCAGCAGCAGGCTGGAGGGGACGAAGGCCAGCGCCAGCCAGTGCAGTTGGATGTAAGGGCTCAGCTCATTGCTTTCCAGCAGGTTTTCTTGCGAAGTCTCGGCTTGTAGCCGGGTTTTCCATAAAATAAATGCGCAACCGGCGATCAGCAAGCAAAGCAGCAGGTAGCCGATGCTCCAGTAGGTTTTCTGGTCAGCCAGCCCTATGTTCGGTTCCAAAATAAAGGGATAGCTCAGTAAGGCTATCAGGCTGCCGGCATTACTGGCTGCATAGAGATAATAAGGATCATGACTGGTGTGATGGCCGACATTGGAAAACCATTTTTGAATCAAGGGCGCGGTGGTCGAAACCACAAAAAAGGGCAGTCCGATAGCCAAAAGCAGGGTCCAGAACAGCCAGAAGGTCGGGTCGCTGTCTGTCGGCGGAGCCGTGTTTTCAGGCAATGCCAGTGGCAGGGCCAGAAAGCTGATCAGCATCACGCCTGCGTGTATCAGAATTTGCCGGTGCGGGCTTTGGCGCGTCGAAATATAGTGGGCGTACAGATACCCGAGAAACAAAATGCTTTGATAAAACACCATGCAGGTGTTCCAGACTGCCGGAGAGCCTCCCAGTAAAGGTAATAAAATTTTTCCGAACATGGGTTGCAGAACGAACATCAGCGAGGCGCTGGTAAATAATGTCGCTGCAAACAAGAATATCAGAGATAGATTTCGGTCTGTTTTTGCTTCTGAATGGTTACGCATTTCTTAAATCGCCCTTTGGGCTTATTGTTATAAAATGCGCTAATGATAAAGCATTTAGCTTTGCTCAGGGATAAGAAAAGGCAATAAAAAAGGCGGTTTTACCGCCTTTTTTATTCATCTATTTTCCGACCATTGGTGTTTTATCGTCACAGGAGATTATCGACCTTGCTTGACCTCATGACAATGGCGGACGTTATGAAAGCATCCGGCATTACAGCGAGCCAAAGTAGGCCGCCAAGGCTTTAAAGTCTTCTTCGGACAGATTCGCGGTAATAGCCTGCATCGGCCCGCCTTTGCGCGAACCGTCTTTGAAGCTTTTCAACTGCTGAACCATGTATTCAGGGTGTTGTCCGGCAAGTCTCGGAAACTGGCCATTACCTTCGCCCGATGCGCCGTGACATCCCAGGCACATGCCCGCTTTAGCTTTTCCTGCTTGAGCCAGCTCAGGATCACCGCCGGCTTTTTCGGCTTTCTGGGCTGAAAAGTAAGCGGCTAGATTTGCTATATCTTCGTCCGACAGGTTGGCCGCCATCGGTTGCATGACAGGATTGTTGCGCTCTCCCTTTTTGAAGGCATTCAGTTGGTTAATGATATAGTTCGATTGCTGCGCCGCAAGATTAGGCCATTGGGGATTGCTGCTATTGCCTTTGGGCCCGTGGCAACCGCCGCAAGTTTCTGCTTTTTTTTCGCCGGCTGCGACATCGGCAGCCGAAACCGGTGCAGTTGCAGACCAGGCCAGGCATAGAAATAGCGTAAGGATTTGCTTGAATACAACCATGTTTCACCTCACAAAAGTATTGGGCTTTAGATGATTATTGAACTCGACGCAATATGACAGGCGTCTGTCTTATTGTTATTGGGAACATTTACTATACAACTAAAAAGATTAAGTGATAATAAAAAAGTTCAGAGGTTGAGCATGATTATACCGGACAACACTGCAAGCCTATTTCCCATGCCCGCTATTGGTGTCGGTGGAATCATTTTCAATCGGCAAAACCAGGTTTTATTGATAAAGCGCAATCAGCCGCCGGCAATGGGTTTGTGGTCTATACCCGGCGGAAAATTGGAGGCGGGCGAGTCTTTAACAGAAGCCTGTAAGCGAGAGATTAAAGAGGAAACCGGCCTGGAAACGGACATTAAAAATATTGTGGCGGTAGTCGAAAGGCGGATTGAGAATTTTCACTATGTGATTATTGACTATTTGGCTTTGTTAATTGACGAAGAACAGGCTGTGCCGATAGCTCAGAGCGATATTGCCGATGCCAAATGGGTCGATTTGGAAAATCTTGCTGATTATGAGTTAGTTGAAGGTTTGGCGGAGATTGTCAGGCGCACCTTCTGCATTTATAAAGAAGATCATTTGGCTGGATTGTACGATATTGATTCGAAGGGCACGGACTATATTCCTTTACTGTAAATGCTTTGCATAGCATCCCTTAGTGTATAAGCATCTGAATCCGGTTAAAATATCGGAGGTTTATCTTTACTCGGATACATAATCGTATGTCGGAAAAACATATTTATAAAGTCGCTTTTGTCAACCAGGAGCAGGTTTATGAAGTTTACGTTAAAAGCGTCTATCAAGCGGAACTCTATGGATTTGTAATTGTTGAGGATTTCATTTTCGGCGAGAAAAGCTCAATTGTGGTTGACCCGACGGAAGAGCGGCTCCGGTCTGAGTTTGAGGGCGTCAATCGCTCTTTTATTCCTATGCACAAGATTATCCGTATCGATCAGGTAAAAAAGCGAGGGACGGCAAAGATTGTGGCTATTCCCAAGGATGCGGCAGAGGATCGCGGCCGGTTGTCTGCGCTTTATACGCCGGATAAGAAATAAAGCGTCTGCCCAATCGCCTTGGGCAGATTGGGCAGGGAAATTATTTTACGATACGTAAATTAGGTTTGTTAGGCGGGGTCTTCTCAGGAGGCGGTTCATCGCCTTCCGTGTCTTCATGATCGAAGATCATGCCTTTGCCGTTTTCTTTGGCGTAGATGGCCATCACCGCGGCTATCGGTGTGACGATATGCATAGGTTTGCCGCCAAACCGGGCGTTGAATTGAATTTCCTCATTGCCCAGAGAAAGTCCCTGTATGGCTTCAGGCCGTATATTTAAGACGATTTTACCGTCTTCAATATATTCCTGCGGCAGAACCGCGTTGCTGTTTTCAGCATCTACCAGCAAATGCGGAGTCAGGTGGTTATCAATGATCCATTCGTAGATTGAACGGATTAAATAGGGTTTTAAAGAAGTCATTTTGGTGGTTCAGCCATTTCTTTTTCTGCATCGCTGAGGCTGCGCTTGAATGCAGGTCTTCTGAATATGCGTTGGGCATAGTTTGTAATAGCTTCGCTCGGTGTCGACACATCAATGCCTATGCTCGGCAGGCGCCATAATAAAGGAGCGAGCGCGCAATCGATCAGCGAAAACTCATCACTCATGAAATAAGGTCTGGCCGCAAAAATAGGCGCAGCCGACAGCAGACTTTCCTTGAGCATTTTTTTAGCCCGGGCTGACTTTTTCTCGCCCGAGTATAAGATCTCGTCAAGTAATTGATACCAGTCCTGATCTATGCGCTTAATCAGCATCCTGGCGTTGGCGCGCGAAACCGGGTCCATTTGATGCAATGGAGGATGCGGAAAGCGCTCGTCAAGATATTCCATAATAATGCGCGAATCATAGAGGACCAGGTCCCGCTCTATCAGCGTCGGGGATACGCCTGTCGGATTCAGTTCAAGCAAATCCTCAGGCGGGTTATTCGGATCATAATATTCAATGTCTGCGACAACCCCTTTTTCGTGTAAGACAAAGCGGGCGCAGTGGCTCATGGCACATGTTGGAGATGAAAAAAGCGTCATTACAGATTTACGAGTATTAATATTTGCCACGAATAACAACCTCATTTAGGACGGTGTGGGGCGGTAAAAGCGGGCATTATAACACGGAAGATCAGGTTTTTGACCGGTAGACGATATTAGAATCAAATGTATATATAACAAGAAAACGTCCCTGTTTTCATCGTCGTAAATTAATGAATATCTCTCCAATACTCTCGTTTCAGCAGATAGGCTATGCTGACAAACATGAAAATAAAGAATATGACATATTTGCCCATGCGCTGCCTTTCCAGTTGTACAGGTTCCCCTACATAAACCAGGAAATTGACCAGATCGTTGACTACGTGATCGAACTCTGCCTCAGTTAAAGTGCCAGGTTCTTCTATAACTAGCTTATCGATGACCTGCTTGCCATCCACTTTTTTATACAAGGGGGTTTGTTCGCCTTGCAGTTGCCAGAATACGTTAGGCATGCCGACATCCGGAAAAACCGCATTGTTTGTGCCCAGGACTTTGGTTTTGTCGGTATAGAACCCCTTTAAATAACTGTATAGCCAATCTGCGCCGCGTGAGCGGGCGACCAATGACAGGTCGGGCGGCTGAATGCCAAACCATTTTTCTGCATCATGCGCATTCATCGCCGTGTGCATTTGGTCATAAATACCGGCCCCTTCCGGCGCAATGTCTTTCAAAACTTTCTTTTCGTCGACGCCAAGATCGAGGGCAATGCGCAGATAACGGATATGTTTTATCGAATGACAGCCCAGGCAATAAGTCACGAAGTGCTTGGCTCCGCGCTGTAAGGATGCGTTATCGGACAGATCGATATCGGCCTCCTGCAATTGCATGCCTTCAGATGCATAAACGCCCAAAGGCAGAATCAACAACAAAAATAGGGTGATAAATTTTTTCATATCAATCGAGGCTCTTTTTTAGTTTTATTGCTAGTCGAGTGATGACGTTGAGAATGCCTGCAGGATGGGGTCTTCTCTTCATAACTGTTGTGCCGTCTTCTTGGGTGACCGGTTTCTGCACGGTCATTTCATGATAGGTTTCTATCAGTGCAGGAATGCGGTCTTCAAGGCTTGGTTGATCCGTCAAGCGTGACGGTAACGGTTTTGCTTTTTCCCAACGCGTATACAGCGGCATCAGCAGGAAGAAGCCGAAATAAACCGCCGTAAAAATACGAGCCACGGTTGTCGCTGCCGGCGTTGCGGGTTGCGTGCCCAGATAGCCTAAGCCGAGAAAGCTGATGACGAAAAGCAACAGGGCTTTTTTATAGGTGCCGCCGCGGTAGCGGATGGATTTGACTTCGCTGCGATCCAGCCACGGCAGCAGGAACAACACGACAATGGCGCCGCCCATGCCGATAACGCCGGCGAATTTGTCGGGAATCGCTCTCAAAATGGCATAAAATGGGGTGAAATACCAGACCGGCGCAATATGCTCGGGCGTTTTCATCGGGTCAGCCGGAATAAAGTTGGCATGCTCCAGGAAATAACCGCCCATTTCCGGCATGTAAAAAATGACGGTCGCAAAAAACACTAAAAATACGCCGACGCCGACGATATCTTTAACGGTATAGTAAGGATGAAAAGGAATGCCATCCAGCGGAATGCCGTTGGCGTCCTTGTTTTTCTTGATTTCGATACCGTCCGGGTTGTTGGAACCTACTTCATGCAGCGCTACGATATGCAGGAAAACCAGTAATACCAGAACCAATGGCACCGAGATAACATGAAAGGCAAAGAATCTGTTTAACGTGGCATCGGATACGACGTAATCGCCGCGAACCCAGAGCGACAATTCATCGCCGACTACGGGTATGGCGCTGAACAGTGAAATGATAACCTGAGCGCCCCAGTAAGACATTTGTCCCCAAGGCAGCAGGTAGCCCATGAAGGCTTCGGCCATCAGTGCAACGAATATCAGCATGCCGAAGATCCAGATCAATTCGCGAGGCTGCTTGAATGAGCCGTACAGCAAGCCTCTGAACATATGCAAATAAACCACAATGAAAAAGGCCGAAGCGCCGGTGGAGTGCATATAGCGCACCAGCCAGCCCCAGTTGACGTCGCGCATGATGTATTCGACAGAGTCGAAGGCCAGCTGCGCATCCGGCTTATAGTTCATGGTCAGCAAAATGCCGGTCACAAACTGATTGACCAGCACCAGCAGGGCCAGTGAGCCAAAGAAATACCAGAAATTGAAGTTTTTCGGCGCATAGTATTGCGCCATGTGGTCATTCCAGAGTTTGGTGAGCGGAAAACGGTCCAGGACCCAGTTGCCGTATGTTGTTAGACGTGATGGTTTCATGCGCTTGCCCCCGCGGTAGCTTCTTCGCCAATGATGATCTGCGTGTCGGTAACATAACGGTAGGGCGGAATCTCCAGATTGGTAGGCGCCGGCACGCCGCGATAAACACGGCCGGCCAGATCGAACCAGGAGCCATGGCAAGGACAGAAAAAGCCGCCTTTCCATTTGTCGCCCAGATCGTTAGGGGCAATTTCCGGACGGTAAGTAGGCGAGCAGCCCAGATGCGTGCATAAACCAATGGCAACGAAAATCTCAGGTTTGATCGCACGCATTTGGTTCTTGCTCGAGGACGGCTGTATCGATTCCTGCGAGAGCGGATCACGAAGCTCATTATCAAGTGTTTTAAGCGTCTCAAGGACTTCCGGCGTTCTGTTCAGAATCCAGACCGGTTTGCCGCGCCACTCGACTCTGAGCAATTGGCCAGGTTCCATTTTGCTGATGTCAACTTCAACAGGTGCCCCGGCCGCCATCGCTTTAACGCTGGGCTGCATTTGAGCCAGAAACGGAACCGCTAGATAGCCTGTGCCGACCGCCCCTACCACGGTCAACGCCGTGGTTAAAAACTGGCGCTTGGACTTATCGACGCCTTCATTATTCATTTATAAAGTCTCCTGATTGGGTCTGTGCTTTAAAGAGCACATGATTTTATAGTTTTTATCGATGCCAATATACCATTACAACTTATGTGTTTTGAAGCGTTTATGCGCAATGGTCCGGGAATCGGCATCCAGGGCGAATACATAGACGGCATCACAATCTCTGTATCTGTACAGTCAACGGTTTGATAGCCAGCTCAATGACCGGCCAGACTTTTCCTTAATGCCGCAAGAAAAGCCTTATTTTCTTCCGGCGTGCCAATCGTGACGCGCAGGCAATCGCTTAATAATCCGCCTTGCGGCGCCAGATTCTTTATTAAAATGCCTTGCTTTTTTAATGAAGCGAAAATACTGTCGGCCTTATTTTTCGGCGTCCGGAACAGAATGAAATTAGCCGCGCTTGGGTAGGCGGTAATGCCATCCATGTCATTCAGTTGTTCAAATACGACGGCTCGCTCAGCGCAGATCTGCCGGGTTTGGCTGTCAAACAATGATTTATTGGACAAGGCAAAGTCGGCGCTGATTTGCGTGAGGATGTTGATGTTATAAGGCAGGCGGATTTTGTCCAGTTGTTCGATAATGGCCCGGCTGCCGGCAATATAGCCCAGGCGCAGGCCGGCCAGTCCCAGCTTGGATACGGTGCGCATGACCAGAAGGTTATCGAATTGATCCAGCCGGTCGATAAAGCTGGCATCGGCAAAAGGCGCGTAAGCCTCATCAATGACCACGAGGCCCTTGGCCGCCTTGATAACAGCCAGCATCGCGTCTTCGCTGAACAGGTTGCCGGTCGGGTTGTTGGGATAGGCCAGAAAAATAACCGAGGGCTGATGCGCTTCAATCGCAGCCAGCATGGCAGGCACATCGAGATCAAAATTATCGGCCCGTAACGGAATGCCATGGTAGCTCAGCCCCAGGCAGTGACTCAGCTGTTTATACATGACAAAGCCAGGATCAGGCGCCATGACGCAGGCAGTCGATGGCAGCGCCATCAGCAGTAATTGAATGATCTCATCGGAGCCATTGCCCAGCAGTAGTTCGAACTGATCGGGCAGCTGATTCGAACGTTTCAACGTTGCTGCGAGCGCTTTGGCTTCAGGATCAGGATACCGGTTCAGCGCGCAGTCTTTCAGCGCTTCCAGCCAGCTGGCCTTGATATCTTCGGGCCAGGTATAGGGATTTTCCATGGCGTCGAGTTTGATCAGGCCTGTGGCATCAGCCACTTTGTAGGCAGACAGGGCCCGCACTTCCTGGCGGAACACGGAGGCAATCAGATCATTTTGTGGCATACATTAAGATTCAGGGCAAAGGTGAAAAGTAACTGGCAAGATGCAGGGCGAAGACTTGTCCGCCCTGCATCTTGGGCCTTACTCTGACTTTATTCGGTATTCGGCAGAACGCGCATGGGCGGTCAGGCTTTCACCTCTCGCCAGTATCGATGCGGTCTTGCCCAACTGATCTGCACCGGCTTCGGAGCAGTTGATCAGACTGGAACGCTTCTGGAAATCGTAAACGCCCAAAGGCGATGAGAAGCGGGCGGTGCTCGATGTCGGCAAGACATGGTTGGGGCCGGCGCAGTAGTCGCCTAAGGCTTCGGCGGTATAGCGGCCCATGAAAATGGCGCCGGCATGGCGGATGTGTTCGCATAAAGCGGTCGGATTTTCAACCGACAGCTCCAAATGTTCCGGGGCAATGATGTTGGCCACCTCGGCAGCTTCTTTTAGGTTGCCGACTTTGATCAGCGCGCCGCGCGTGGTCAGCGAAGTTCTGATGATGTTCGCCCGCTCCATCTGCGGCAATAATTTGCGGATGCTTTGCTCGACGGATTCCAGGAAGTCTGCGTCATCACTGATCAGGATGGCTTGCGCGTCTTCATCGTGCTCGGCCTGCGAGAACAGGTCCATGGCAATCCAGTCCGGGTTGGTTTTGCCATCGCAGATCACCAGAATTTCCGAAGGGCCGGCAATCATGTCGATGCCGACTTGCCCGAAAACCAGTTTCTTGGCCGTGGCGACATAGATATTGCCGGGGCCGACGATTTTGGCCACGGCCGGAACCGTTTCCGTGCCGTAAGCCAGTGCCGCGACAGCCTGTGCGCCGCCGATGGCAAAGGCGCGGTCGACGCCGGCCAGATATGCCGCCGCCAGCACCAGCTCATTGGTTTCGTCATGCGGCGTGGGCACGACCATGATCAGTTCGCCGACCCCGGCGACTTTGGCCGGGATCGCGTTCATGAGCACCGAAGACGGATAAGCCGCTTTGCCGCCCGGCACATAAAGCCCTACCCGATCCAGCGGGGTGACTTTCTGGCCCAACAGCGTACCGTCGGCTTCGGTGTACTGCCATGACTCCATCTTCTGTTTTTCCGCATAAGCTCGGATACGGTCGGCGGCTGTCTGCAATGCCTTGGCCTGATCGGCCGGCAGTTTTTCCCAGGCCGATTTCAGCGTATCCCGGGACAGTTCGAGCTGGCTGGCATCGGTGATCTGGCAGTGATCGAAGCAGTTGGTGTATTCGATCACGGCTTTATCGCCGTTTTTGCGCACGTCGGCAATGATGGACAGCACGCGTTGATGAATTTCCAGATCGTCGGTTTCATCCCAGGCCAGCAGATTTTTCAATTGCTGGTCAAAATCAGCTGATGAGGCATCCAGTTTGGTAATGTTTAAATCGGGCATGGCGTTATCTTTCCGCAAGGGTTTTTTCAAATTGATCGAGTAGTGATTGAATGGCCTGATGCTTCATCTTCATGGCCGCCTTGTTCACGACCAGGCGGGAACTGATGTTCATGATGAGATCGCGCGGTTCGAGACCGTTGGCTTTCAGGGTATTGCCGGTATCGACGAGATCGACGATGCAATCGGCCAGGCCAACCAGGGGCGCCAGTTCCATGGAGCCGTATAACTTGATGATTTCGGCCTGAATGCCCCGGCCGGCAAAATAGCGTTGGGCGGTTTTGACGTATTTGGTCGCCACGCGGATTCTGCCCGAGATGTCCGGCGCATCCTTAGGCGCGGCGGTCATGAGCCGGCAGCAGGCAATCTTCAGGTCCAGCGGCTCGTACAGGCTTTCGGCGCCGTGCTCCAGCAATACATCCTTGCCGGCAATGCCGAGGTCGGCGGCGCCATATTCTACAAATGTAGGTACATCAGTAGCGCGGATGATGACCAGTTGAACGTCGTCGCGGCTGGTTTGCAGGATCAGCTTGCGGCATGTTTTCGGGTCGTCGATCGGCGTGATGCCTGCCTCTTCCAGGAAGGGCAGGGCTTCTTCATAAATTCGGCCTTTGGATACGGCGATAGTCAGCATGGCAAATCTCTATCTTGGGACGCGGCGTATAGTCGCGCCCAGTTGCGAAAGTTTTTCTTCGATGTGATCGTAGCCGCGGTCTATATGGTAAATGCGGTCAACCAGTGTATCGCCTTCGGCCGCAAGAGCGGCGATGACCAGACTCGCGGACGCTCTTAAATCGGTCGCCATAACGGGGGCAGCGGTCAGCTTTTTAACGCCGGTGCAGATGGCGGTATTCGATTCCAGCTTGATGTCGGCGCCCATGCGCTGCATTTCCTGGACATGCATGAACCGGTTCTCAAAGACCGTTTCGGTAATAATGCCGACACCTTCTGCGACCGTATTCATGGCCGTGAACTGGGCCTGCATGTCGGTCGGGAAAGCCGGGTAGGGGGCCGTGCGCACCGAGACGGCTTTGGGCTTGTTGCCGTGCATATCGAGTTGAATCCAGTTTTCGCCGGTTGTGATGTCGGCGCCGGCCTCAACCAATTTTTCCAGAACGGCATCCAGCAGGTCAGGCCGGGTATTCTTCAGCCTGACTTTGCCGCCGGTGATGGCGGCGGCGACCAGGTAAGTGCCGGTTTCGATGCGGTCGGGCAGGATGTTGTAGTGCAGATTTTCCACGCCCAGTTTTTCGACGCCTTCAATGACGAGAACATCGGTGCCGATGCCGGAAATTTTGGCGCCCATGGCATTCAGGAAATAAGCCAGATCGCTGACTTCCGGTTCCTTGGCGGCATTTTCGATAATCGTGGTGCCTTCGGCCAATGCGGCGGCCATGAGCAGGTTTTCAGTGCCGGTAACGGTGATCTGTTCAAGCACCAGGCGGCAGCCTTTCAGCCGGTCGACCTTGGCATGGATATAGCCGTTTTCGACGGTGATGTCGGCGCCCATCTTGATCAATCCATTGATGTGAATATCCACAGGACGCGTGCCGATGGCGCAGCCGCCGGGCAGCGATACATGCGCCTCGCCGTATCGGGCCAGTAAAGGGCCCAGCACCAGGATCGATGCGCGCATGGTTCTGACCAGTTCGTATGGCGCTTCAAAACAGGCGATCGAGCTTGCGTCGACTTCAATGTTCATTTTTTCGTCAACGATGAGCTGAACGCCCATGCGGCCCAGTAATTCCATCGTGGTCGTGATATCGTGCAGGTGCGGTATGTTGCCGACGCTGACGGGCGTCTCCGAAAGCAGCGTTGCGGCCAGAATGGGTAAAGCCGCATTTTTGGCGCCGGAGATGCGCAGTTCTCCTGAAAGTCTTTTGCCGCCGGTAATGATTAGTTTATCCATACAGAATGTCTTGGGTTATCTCGATAAATGCTAAAGATCAGTAAACTCTGGCGAATCTGGCTGACTTGTAAAATGGTTCGTCTTGTCGAAGCCGCTCAATCTGGCAAGGTTGAGAAGCTGCTTAGGAATGTTCTTAAAGTGCAGATGGATTTTATGGTCGCGTGTATACTTTATCCATTCGATCATGAGCGCAAGCCCGGCACTATCCGTAGATGTGACCCGGCTGAGATCGATAGTGATGTGTTTTGCCGTCTTCAAGAAGTCAAATGATTTGACTGTTTTCTTGTCTATCGTTGAAAAAGTCAAATCGCCATCGATGATGAAGTTTCCCGCTCCCTGATCAATAATGTTCAGCCCGCTCACTTTTTCGTTTCCGCTTTTTCTTCGGCTGATTTAAACAGGAACTGGCCGATGACTTTTTCCAGGATGATGGCGGACTGCGTGATTTCAATCGTGCTGCCTTCTTTCAGATACTCTTCCGAGCCGCCCGGCACCAGGTTGACGTATTGTTCGCCCAGCAGGCCGGCGGTAAAAATGCTGGCGCTGGTATCATCCGGGAGGGTGTTGTACTTCGCGTTGATATGCATTTCAACGACGGATTCATAAGTGGTCGGGTCGAAGCTGATGGCTTTGACCTGCCCTATTTTAACGCCGGCTACGGAAACCGGCGACTTAACCTTCAGTCCGCCGGAATTCTCAAAGCGTGCAGCCACAGTGTAGGTGTCTTCCTCAATAAAAGTGCTCAAATTACTGACTTGCAGGGCAAGAAAGAGCAGGCCGACGATGCCTGCGGCGACAAAAAGCCCGACAAGCGTGTCCTGGGTACTGGTGTGCTGCATGTAAATTAATCTCCGAACATGAGTGCGGTCAGGATGAAATCGAGACCTAAAATACTAAAAGCTGAATTGACGACGGTACGTGTAGTGGCGCGGCTGACCCCTTCGGAAGTCGGGATGGTGTCATAACCTTCAAACAGCGCTATCCAGGTGGCGACAAAACCGAAAACGATGCTCTTGATGACGCCGTTGACGATATCATCCTGGAAATCGATGCCGGCCTGCATCTGTGACCAGTAAGAGCCTTCGTCCACGCCCAGCAGGCCGACGCCGACCATGTGTCCGCCCAGGATGCCGATCATGCTGAATAAAGCCGCCAGCAAGGGCATGGATAGCAAGCCGGCCAGAAAGCGCGGCGAAATAATGCGCTTGATCGGGTCGACGGCCATCATTTCCATGCCGGAAAGCTGTTCAGTCGCTTTCATCAGGCCGATTTCCGCCGTTAAAGCGGAGCCGGCCCGGCCGGCGAACAACAAGGCTGTCACAACCGGGCCCAATTCTCTGACCAGCGACGCCGCGACCATGAGGCCCAGCGTTTCTTCGGCGCCAAAATCGGACAGGATGTAAAAACCCTGCAGGCCCAGCACCATGCCGACAAACAACCCTGAAACGGTGATAATCAGAAAGGACAGGACGCCGACCGCATACATCTGATTAAGGATCAGTCTGGGTCTTGGCAAAATGCTGCCGAGGCCTCCGAGCGTATGCAGCAGGAAGAATGTGCCGCGTCCCAGCTTGGTAAAGCTGGTACGTGTCGTTCTGCCTAAAAATTGTAGAAATTGAGTCATGTTTATAGCTGCCCGTAACGCTTTGATACCCGGCCAGAACGTTTTTTGGATGACAGCAGGTCGTCAACATAGTCTGTTGCAGGGTAATGAAAATGCACCGGGCCGTCTGCCGCTCCGGTCATGAATTGTTGAACCCATTCAGATTCCGACTGTTGAATTTCTTTCGGCGTGCCCTGGCCGACGACTTTGCCTTCCGATAATACGTAAATATAATCGGAGATCGCCGCCGTTTCATGGACATCGTGCGAGACGATAATGCTGGTCAAGCCCAGGGTGTTGTTCAACGATTTGATCAGGTGCACCAGCGCGCCCATGGAAATCGGGTCCTGGCCTGTAAACGGTTCATCATACATGATCATCATCGGGTCCAGCGCGATTGCGCGGGCCAGGGCGATTCGCCTGGCCATGCCGCCGGACAACTCGTTAGGCATCAGATCGCGTGCGCCTCTCAGTCCTACGGCTTGGAGTTTCATCAAGACCAGCGTGCGGATCATGGATTCGGGCAGATGGGTGTGCTCGCGCAACGGAAAAGCCACATTATCGTACACGCTCATATCCGTTAATAAGGCACCGCTTTGAAAAAGCATGCCCATGCGTTTGCGCAAATTGTACAATTCCGACCGGCGCAAGCGGTGGACATTCTGCCCGTCTACCGTCACAGTGCCCTGGTCGGGAAACAATTGGCCGCCGATCAGTTTCAACAGCGTGGTTTTGCCCGTGCCGCTGGGACCCATGATGGCGGTAATCTTGCCGCGTTCGAATTCCAGCGAAATATCGTCAAATATTTTCTTATTGCCCCGGGAAAATGACAAATTGTGAACAGAAACTAGGCTGTTTTGAGAGGAAACGCTGTTATCCATGCGTGGTCAGGATATATTTCAGAATCTAAACCCGCTATTTTCTATGACTAGTCCCTGTCAAGTCAATATACAGTTGTTTGAGAAAGGAAAAGTAGCGCTTCTCCGCATCGGTTTAGAGCAGGAGCGGAAAGCATGGGCTAAAAATATCTGGACTTACTTATCGCCCGTTTGCCATTCATCAAGAAAGGGGCCACGGTGATAAATCAGGTCTTCGACAGGCTGGCCGCCCACCAGATGCTCATCAATAATGCGCTGCAGATTCTTCTCGTTGACGTTGTAGTACCAGACGCCATCGGGCTGCACACACATGATCGGACCCGATTTGCAGGTGGCGAAGCAGTGCGTGCGGGTGCGCTTGACTCGCAATTCTCCTTGATCAATGCCGGCGGCCTTGAATTTTTCGCCGAGTTGGTCGAACAAAGCCTGTGATTCGCCGTTCTGCGTGCAGCGCGGACCTGTGCAGACCAGCAAGTGACGCTTGTAAGCCGACATTTTGGGTTTTTCCGTTACCGGAAGCTGATTATCAGTCATTGTTTATATCCTGTGGTGAGGGGCAGGCGATTCGCATCCTATCATTGTAGTACCGGGTCATGGCATTTGTGTCGAACGAGCCCGCTTGCACGATCAGCCACAGGTTCAACAAAGGATCCCCCTGCCGATCGAGGATCTGTACGCCGTGGGCTTGGTCGCCCCGGCTGACAAACCAGGCCTGATGAGCCTGACGCCAGTCCAGGTGCAGATGGAAATGGTCATTGACGATGCTGATTCGTTCGTCCTGCAGCCGCAAGTCCGCGCCTCGAATAAACAGTTCCGCGACTGCTCCGTTCTCTGAGCGTACCACGGCACGCAGAGCTCCCCAGTTTTGCGCCGCTGCCAGTACGTTGTGCCGTTGATCCGGCAGGACAGCCTGCGCCTCGAATTCACCGGCCTTGTCGTCCGGGCCGGCTTCGGCCACCGCTTCGAGAATTTCTTCCAGCGGCCGGCCGAAATAGCGTGCGGCGTCCAGCAGGGAAGCGGCAGATGTCTCACGTAAATGGCGGCGCACACACGCCTTCCAGCCTTCCAGGCCCATGCTGAGTGAGCGGCCTGCTCGCTCCCCGGCCAGCGTCTCGCCGGTCAGCGCATCATATTTATTGGCGTAGCCGCGCGGCGTCACCATCAGGCCTTCGCGGGCAAAAGTGCTGCTGTTGCCGACCAGCACCGTGGTCAGCATGCCGATGTCGCAATCAGCCATTTCCGCCAGTCTCACAATCTGGATGTTCTGCAAGGCCCGATAGCCGGATTTGACGATGGCTACCGGCGTCTCAGCGCTGCGGTGGCGCAGCAGGATTTTTTGCGCTTCGACGATGTGCCGCGTGCGGCGGCCGCTTTTGGGGTTATACAGAGCCACCACGAAATCCCCGCGTGCTGCGCTTTCCAGACGGCGGGCGATCATTGGCCACGACGTCAACAGATCGGACAGTGAAATCGAGCAAAAATCGTGGGTTAAAGGCGCCCCCACCAGCGAAGCGCAGCTCGACAAGGCGGTGCTGCCGGGGACGACTTCCACCTGAATCGGGCTGTCCGGCGTCCAGCCGCTTTCCAGCAGCAATTCATAAGTGGGTCCGGCCATGCCGTAAACGCCGATGTCGCCGGAAGAAATCAGCGCCACCGTTTTGCCCTGTTTGGCGTGCTCGTAAGCTTCGATGCTGCGATCCAGTTCTTCGGTCATGCCTTTCCTGATCACTTCCTTGCCATCCAGCAGGTCCGCGACCAGCTTGATATAGGTGCTGTAACCGATGACCACGTCGGCTTCTTCGATGGCCTGCCGGGCGCGGAAAGTCATGTGCTCGTGAGAGCCGGGGCCGATGCCCACCAGAAAAATTTTGCCTGTTTTCGTCATTTCATTCTCGCAATTGAAACGGTGGCGTTCTTGCCGTCCGCTCCCAGATATTTGTATTTTTCCACCAGTAAATGGTGCATGTCGGTATTGGCCGCTTTCAGGGCCGCCGCCTCGGCCACCGCCGGCGTGCCCATGTATTTCTGCACCACTGGCGACGGATTCGGCACCGGGATCTGCGCCAGCGCCTCGGCCGGATAAAAATGCAACGGCCAGGCATTTTCTTCCGCCAATTGCAGCAAAGCGTGCTCGTCGTTTTTTTTGTCGATGCTGGCCAGCCCGGCGACCGCCGCCGCATCCAGTCCGCCTTGCCGCAAGGCCTGCGTCAATGCCTCCTGCAGGGTTTGCAGGCTGACGCCGCGATCGCAGCCGATGCCGATCATCACTTTCATGATTGCCCCAACGGCGGCCGGTACACCACCAGCCGCTCTTCAAGACGCCGCCAGACGGCAGCGTCAATGTCGCGCCGCGTCACCCATAAAATCGAACGGTATTGGTAGGTATCGACATCCTCGAAACGTTCAAACAGATGAATATTGGCAGGCAGCGGCGTACTCCGCGTCCACCAGTTGCGGCTGCCCGCTTCCTGCACGAAGGCAATCGGCAGCTGGTTGACGACATCGGCGGAAACGCGGGTGATGTTGATTTTCGGCGCTTCCACCTGCCAGCCCAGCTCGCGGCCCAAAATGTCTACCGGAATGGTCTTGCCGGCATCGGATGCCGTGGTCAGCACCGGCGTGGCCTTCAGCAGGGCGGCGACTTTTTCGGCATAGGCGTTGGCGCCGCCGACATGGCCGGACAGCACCGGAATCACGAATTCGGCGGCATCGTCGATCACCAGCACGCCGGGATCTTCGTCTTTGGATTTCAGGTGCGGCGCGATCAGCCGCACCACCGCGCCGAGCGACACCAGAAAGATGATCTGCTCGTAAGACTCGAACAAATGGCCGATCTGGGCGCTCAATGCACCTTGATAAATTCGGAGCGGATTAGTGAAATCGCCCATCTGTTCGGCCTGCTTTTCCGAAACGACCACCTCGGCTTCCGGGATTTGCGGCGCCAACCGGCTGGCGATGGCGGCGCCGTGTTTGGTGATCGCGACAATCGCGACGCGTACTTCAGTCATCGCTTGTTTCCTTCTTCTTGCGGCAGCCGCGCTGCATTTCGCCACGTTGGCGGCCGGGGTTTTTGATAATCAGCAGCGACAGATAATTGACTTTCTGGCCTTGCAGGCCGGCCAGGTCATGCACCATGCGCTCTTCCGGCGCGCCGGCCTTTTCGATGAACCAGCCCTGCGCCAGCAGATCGCTGCGGCGCAACAGCTCGATGATGTCATCCAGCAGGGGCTTTACCTTGAGCAGCACCAGCGTGTCGAAATCGGCCAGCATCCGTTCGATCTGGGCGATGCCGTAACCGGCCGGGACGATGGCGATGGTGTCGTCGACATCGGCCAGCGGTTCGCCGCAGCGCGCGGCGGCGGCATGAAACGACGATACGCCGGGCACGGTTTCCACCGTCACATCCGGCTGCAAGGCGCGCACACTGCGCTGCAGATGGCCGAAGGTGGAATAGGTCGAGGCATCGCCTTCCACCAGAAACAGCACATCCTCGCCGCACTGCAACCGCGCCAGTACGGTTTGCGCCGCCTCCAGCCAGTAGCGCGCCAGAATTTCGCTGTCGTGAGTCATCGGAAACAGCAGCGGCGTATGCGCGGCAGGCAAGGCAAGACCAGCGCGCAGCGCGATGTCCAGCGCATAACTGTCGCCGTTTTTCTTGCGCACCGGATACGTCCAGTGCCCGGAGCCCGACAGTAACTGCCAGGCGCGGCGGGTGATCAGGCCCGGATCGCCGGGGCCCAGGGATACGCCGTAAAGCGTGCCGAGTTTAATTGTCATTGTGATTGGCCCATGTAAGGTTAAGCAGCGCCGGAAGCGGTTGCCGAAACGATCCATACCGGGTTTTCCGCCTGCAGGCGGTTCATGTCGAGTATGGGGCTGCTGCGCGAGGCCTGAATCTGGCAGACATCCCAGCAGGCGCCGAGCCGCTTCAGGGTCTCCACGGCCGTCGACAGGTTTTCCAGCGTTACGAAATTCATCACCAGCCAGCCGCCCTGGCGCAGCCGGCCGAGGCAAATCCCGATCAGTTCCGCCAGTTCGCCGCCGGAGCCGCCGATGAATATCGCATCCGGATCGGGCCAGCCGTCCAGATGCTGCGGCGCCTTGCCGTGGAAAAAACTGTAATTGCTGATGCCCCAGGCGGCATGATTCTGTTCTACATTGGCGAGGTCGTCGGCGTTTTTTTCAATGGCGTAAATATGGCCGTCCACGCACAGCCGCGCCGCTTCCAGTCCGACCGAACCCGAACCGGCGCCGATATCCCAGACGATGCTGCGCCGGGTCAATTGCATGCGCGCCAGCGATACCGCCCGCACCTCGCGCTTGGTGATCAGGCCTTTTTCCGGCTTGCGCTGCTGAAAACAGTCGTCGCTGACGCCGAACAGCACAGGGGCGGCTGGCGTCAATTTGCGTTTGAGAATCATGACATTCGGTTCTGCATAAGTCCCCTCGGCCACGGCGGAAACCGGCAGAAAACCGGTGACGGCTTGCACTGACTGCTTCAAGGCCTGCGCCACCGCGATTTCAAAGGCCTCCGCCAGTCCTTCGGCCTGCAACATGCGGGCGATGCGCGGCGGGTTGTTGTCCGGGCTGGTCAGCACTGCCAGCAAATCGTGTCGCCGGCATTGTTGCATCAGCGCATACAGGCCGTGTTCCGGCATGGCGCCGCGCTGCCACTCGCCCGCATCCTTGCTGTGCACGGATGCGATCGCCGCCGACTGCCAGGGCAGGCCGAGTTCGGCGAAAGCCAGTTGGATGCTGCTGAGATTCGGCAATATCCGCAGCTTGACGTGCGGCAGCCTGTCCGCCAGATAACCGCCGATGCCGTGGCAGAGCGGATCGCCGCTGGCTAATACCGCCACCGGTTCGTTATTGGCTAGGGCCGCGTTAATCCAGACCGGCACTTGGCTCAGCCTGCCAGTCAGGTCGTAATGCTGCGCCTGGGTTATTTCTCCGGCCAGCAACGCCAGCAAGCGTCCGCCGGTAATCACGTGTTTCGCTTCGCGCAGGCGTTGTAAAGCCTCATCGCCAAGGCCGGCTGCGCCGTCGTCAAGTACGCCGATGAGCGTGCATGCTACAGTCATGAAAAAGTCCTTCCGGCTTCCGCCAGTTTGTTGCCGTCGAAATCGCAAACCAGCACTGCGATTTTAAAGCGGCCGGGATAGCGTCTGTCTAATGTCGCAATCACCCTCTTAGCCAATTCGACGTGAAATTCATATTCCAGACCCAGTTGTTCCATGCATTCGCTGGCGTACCGAGCAGTTTCCTGGCCGGCGATGGCCTGGCAGACGGCTTCGGGAGCTCCGATGCTGCGGGCGATGTCAGCGACCAGTTCGACGTCGACCGGATTGCGGCCGGCATGGGTGATGGTTTCGCCCTGCGCCATTTTGGTCAGCTTGCCGACCATGCCGCCGATGACGATGTTGTGGATGCCGCAGCGATCGGCCGCATCCAGGGCCGGCGTGAGAAAGTCGCCCATTTGCACGAAACAGCTCTCGTCCAGCTCAGGCAGTTCCTGCATCACGAATTTTTCGGTACGGCCGCCGGTAGTCAGCACCACGGTATCCTGTCCCTGACGGGCAGTCACTTCGACGCCCTGCACGACGCTGGCGCGAAAAGCGGCGGTGGAATACGGGTGGACGATGCCGGTCGTGCCCAGAATCGAGATGCCGCCGATAATACCCAAACGATAGTTGAGGGTTTTTTTTGCCATTTCCTCGCCATCGGGAACAGACAGCGTGACTTGCAATCCTCGGTGCCGTAACTGTTCGGCGGCGATCAGACGAATGTTGTCTTCGATATTCTTGCGCGGCACCGGATTGATGGCGGGCCCTCCGACCGCCAGCCCCAGGCCGGGGCGGGTGACAGTGCCTATGCCGGCACCGCCTTTCAGCTCCAGCGTATCGGGCCGGGCTGTCCATGCCACGTCGGCGGTGAGTCGGGCGTGGTTGGTGCAGTCGGGGTCATCCCCGGCGTCTTTCTCGACCACCGCATGCGCCGAGCCGTCGCGGCAATAGCCTTCTTCAACCTTGAATGCGACCAACTGGCCGTTGGGCAGCAGGCATTCGACGCTGTCCGGCACCTTGCCGTCCAGCAATCCCTGCACCGCCGCCCGCGCCGCTGCCGCCGAACAGGCGCCAGTGGTGTAGCCCTTGCGGGTGCCTTTCGGTTTCTTTTCCGCCATCATCACGCTAATCGGTTCTTTGCCGGCTTTCAGCCAGACTCAACAAGGCATGCAGCGCTGCGACCACCAGCGTTGAACCGCCCTTGCGGCCGCGGGTGATGATCCACGGTACGTCCTGCAGGCGGCTGAGGGCATCCTTGGATTCGGCGGCGGAAACGAAGCCGACCGGCATGCCGACGATCAGCGCCGGCTTGACGTCTTCCTCATCGATCATGCGCACGACTTCCAGCAAGGCGGTCGGCGCATTGCCGACCGCAACGATGCCGCCGTCCAGCAGGCCCAGGCGCTGGGCCTTGCGTATGGCCTGCACGGCCCGGGTGCTGTTGATCTGCTTTGCCGCCTCGATCACGTCGTCGTCGGCGATGAATTGATGGGATTGGATGCCGAAATGCTTCAGGCGCGGCTGCGACAGGCCGACGCAAATCATTTCCACGTCGGCAACGATTGGCGCGCCGTCCAGAATCGCCTGAATGCCGGCTTCTACCACATTGTCGGAGAACTCGGCCAGGCCGTTGAATTCAAAGTCGGCAGTGGCATGGATCATGCGCCGGACGATTTGCCATTGCCCATCGGAATAGGCATGACTGCCGGCTTCGCGGTCGACGATGGCGAAGGAGTCGTGTTCGATCTGCTGGCCGGCCTGGGTCAGTTGTTCGGTCTGGATATTGTTGCTCATGACGATCTGTTTAATGATGGTGATGGTGGTCGTACTGCATGGCCTGTTCGCGGTACTGGCAGCCGTCGCACTCCAGCATTTTCGGCGCGTTCGGGGCGATGGCCTCCGCAACCCGCTGATCGAGCAGCGTGAAGATTTTCTTGTCGAAGCCGAAATAGTTGCCGCAGGCGATGGCAGTTTGCGGGTATTGGCTCTGCAGTCGCGCGACCTGCAGCGCGATGCGCTCGATCAGCAGGCCGGTAAACAGATAGTAAGGCAGAATGGCGATTTGGGTCATGCCCAGCCGCACCTGGCGCTGAACGATGCTCTCCAGGCGAGGATGGGTGATGCCGGTAAAAGCCACATCGACCAGTTCGTGTTCGGTGAGTTCGTAAAGCCAGCGCGCCATTTTCGCCAGTTCGCCGTTGGCGACCCGGTCCGAAGAGCCGCGCCCCAGAATGATGACGCCGGTGGTTTTGGGGTCCGGCATCGCCAAGGTATGCATCACGCTTTTCAGATTCTTTTCCAGAATTCTCAAGATATCTTCGTTGGCGCCGATATGCGGCGCGTAGATGAATTCGACTTCGGGAAAGCGCTCGCGGGCTTTTGCGATATGCTCGGGGATTTCGGCTTTGACGTGACCGGCGGCGCTGAGGATCAGCGGCACGACGATGACCTTGCAGGCGCCTTGTGCCGCGCGGCACAGGCCCTCGTCCAGTAGCACCTCGGCCAGCTCGATGTAGCACAGTTCGATGCGCCAGTCCGGATGCAGGGCCTGCCATTGCTGCCGGAAATTCTGAATCTCGTCGTTGCCGGCCTGGTTACGCGAACCGTGGCCGACCAGTAGAATGGTCGTCGTCATGATTGATCCTCGGAATTTGCACGCACGCCGCGCCGGAAGCGGTGGCTGAAGCCGGCATCGTAGAGCTTGGATTTTTTCAGGGAAGGCCAATGGCGGGCGCCCAGCGTGGGACTGACGATGATCATTGCCTGGCTGTTGATTTTGGCGGTGCGGCATTTCTCACGGATATCGGCCAGCGTGCCGCGGATAATCTGCTGTTCGCCGGGCCAGCTGGCCTTGTGCACCACCAGCACCGGCGCATCGTCGGCCCAGCCGGCCGCTTTCAGCTCGCGTTCGATGGTGGGCAGCAGCGTGATCGATAAAAACAGGCACAGCGTGGTGTGATGGCTGGCCAGTTCTTGCAGGGATTCGCCTTCAGGCATCGGCGTGCGACCTTCGACGCGGGTCAGGATCACTGTCTGCGTCACTTCCGGCAAGGTCAGACTCTCCACCGCGCAAGCCATGGCCGCCATTGCCGACGATACGCCCGGCACCACTTCGATCGCGATGCCGGCCGCATCCAGTGGCTGCACCATTTCGATCAACGCGCCATAGAGGCCGGGGTCGCCGGTTTGCAGGCGGATGACGGTTTTTCCTGGCTCGGCCTGATCGATCAGCCAATCGGTGATCTGTTCCAGCGTCATGTCCTTGGAATCCTTGATCAGGCAATGGCTCGGCGCCCATTGCGTCGCCGCCGCCTGCACCAGGGAGCCGGCGAACAGGATGGCGTCGGCTCTGGCGATCAGGTCACGGCCTTTGACGGTGATTAAATCGGGATCGCCAGGGCCTGCGCCGACAAACCAGACTACAGATTGGTCACTCATGAGAAGAACCCTGCGGCGAGCTGCGGATTAAATGGAAAATAGTTGTGCAGGTAAGAGGCCTGCAAGCGTCCGGAACGAAAAAAACCTTCACCGTGACCGAAGCTGCGTTGCGGTACGGACAGGGTCAACGGCTCCATGGTCGTTTCCAGTTGTGAATGATGAAAGCTGTGGCCGCGGATCTCGCCTTGCTCCAACTGCAAGCTGTGCATGCCGAGATTGACCAGTCGGCTCTGCATCCGGGCGCTGCCGGGCAGCAGGCCGGCCATTTTCGCGCGGTTGCCGTCACGGTCTTCCAGGCTGTTCAGCAAATACAAAAAGCCGCCGCATTCGGCGTAAATCGGTTTGTCGGCCCGATGATGGGCCTGCAGGGCCTGCTTCATCGCCAGATTATCGGCCAGGGTCTGCAAATGCAGTTCCGGATAGCCGCCGGGTAAATACAGGCTATCGGCGTTCGGCAGGCCGCTGTCGGTCAATGGCGAGAAAAACCGCAGTTCCGCGCCCATGGCCTGAAGACAATCGAGATTGGCCTGGTAAATGAACGAAAACGCTGCATCGCGGGCGACGGCAATGCGCTTGCCAGCCAGCAGACGCGGCAGCGGCATGGCCTCGACAGGCTCAAAAGCCACGCTGTCCGGCAAACGGCAGGGCGCGAGACTGCTCAGCAATTCGGCGGCGCGCGCCAGTCGCAGGTCGAGATCGCCGATTTCATCGGCCTGCAGCAAACCGAGATGCCTCGACGGCAAACCGATCGTTCCGTCTTTCGCCATCACTGCCAGCAGCGGCATCGCATCCGGCAGCGCTTCTTCAAGCAGTTTGGCGTGGCCAGGGCTGCCGACCTTGTTGGCGATTACCCCGGCAAACGGCAGTTGCGGCCGGTAATTGGCCAGGCCATACGCGACGGCGGCAAAGGTTTGCGCCATGCCCTGGGCATCGATCACTACTGCGACAGGCACGGATAATGCCTGAGCCAGATCGGCGCTGCTGGTGTCGCCATCATACAAGCCCATCACGCCCTCGATCAGGATGACGTCGGCGTCGGCGGCGGCGCGGTACAGCAGTTCTCGGCAATGCGCTTCGCCCATCATCCACAAATCCAGCTGATACACCGGTTGTCCCGAGGCATGGGCCAGGATTTGCGGATCGATGAAGTCGGGGCCGGTCTTGAATACCCTGACTTTGCGGTTTTGCTGGCGGTGATAATAGGCCAGTGCGGCGGTAATGGTGGTCTTGCCTTGTCCGGACGCAGGGGCGCTGATTAGCATGGCCGGGCAATGTCGGGCTGATGGAGATGTCATGAATTAAAGTCTGAATTTGGGTAAGAGCCAACCTGAGAAAACGCCCAGAGCCAGCCAGAAAAGTGCGTTATCGACAGCAGACATCCAGATAAAACGTTGCTGCAAAGGCTCGGGAGCCAGTGCTTGCACGGCATCGGGATGCGGGGCGCCGATCAGATGCGGGACCAGCAGCAGAATAATGCTGCCGGCTTGCAGCCAGCGGTTTTTGCCGAAAAACAAGCCGAACAGGCCGGCCGCGGTGGTTGCCGCCGTAAACAGCCACCAGGCTTGCCGGTTGTGCAATGCGGCGCTGTCGGTGCCCGGCAGTTCCGGCGGCAAGCCCAATGCCGGGGCGACGAAGAACACCAGGTAACCGGCCATGCCCCATAACAACCCGCGCATATGCCCGCTGGCGCCCTGACAGTACATCGCCGTGCTGAGCATTAGCGCAAAGCCTAAGCCGCTCAGGCAGTTAAAGAGCAGGGTAAAAGCTGCGCGCTGCCAACCGTCTTCGGGGTGCCAGTCATGCGCTTGATCGGCGTCAGGCGCTTCAAAGCGTTCCGCGGCCAGGATCAAAGGCTGGGTCTGATAGTGTTGCAACAAGCTAAGCAGCAGGCCGGCCAAAATCCCGGCCAGCAGCGAGACCGCAAACAATTTGCGAAAATCGGCCATATCAATGGCAAGGGAAAGCAGCGCTGTGGCGACTGTCGTGGGCGGCGTTATGCAGATAATTGCCGGCGTCCTGCATGAAGCCGACGCCTAGAATAATGGTCAGGCCCAATGCGAGGGCGCTTAAGCCGGGCAGAAACTTTGAGGAAAAAGCTGCTGTTGTCGTGGAATAGGTTTGCATGATTGTCGATCCCGCGTTTGGTTAATTAAAATAACAGCGTAGAACGACAAGCCAAAAGCTGACGTGTGACAGATCGCCCTCCGCAATACTGCTGTTACAGTTTCAGGCCTGTCTCCGGGCTTGTGATGGCAATCACCTACCGTTGCGGGGGCAGCGTCGGCTTTTAACCGACTTCCAGTTTCACCCGCTGTTTGCGGGAACCATAAAACCGGACTGATTATATGAGGCGGCATGTTTCGAGTCAATCGATTCAACAACAGGCGATGATTGTTCCGCCGGTAGTTGATCTGCTGTGGCATTAATTCAAGGGTAATGTATTTGTTCTCGCCATGAGTCACGGTGCTGCGCCGGTCAGCTTCGACATGCGTGAAGTCATGACAAAGGGGTTGTCATGCATAGTACATGAATGAGATAAACATGGCATAATAAGCAATTTTTGAGCTGGAACTCCATGGTCATCAACTTTATTGCTCTGCTAGCAGGATTGGCTGTTTTAGTCTATTCAGCGGATAAATTCGTTACGGGAACGGCCTCCATTGCCAGAAATCTCGGCATTTCTCCATTGCTCATCGGTTTGACGATAGTCAGCGTGGGCACATCTGCGCCGGAAATCCTGGTATCAACCATTGCTTCATGGCAGGGAAATGCCGGTCTGGCCATAGGCAACGCATTGGGTTCCAATATAGCCAATATCGGTTTGATCCTGGGTTCTACGGCGCTGGTGGCGCCTTTGGCGTTTCATTCCGGCATTTTAAAAAGAGAATTGCCGGTATTGATGGCTCTCAGTATCGGCGCTTACCTGCTGTCCCTGGATGGCTGGGATTTTTTCGATGGCGCCTTGATGCTGGTAGGTTTGATCACCTTTACAGGGTGGTTGATCCGTACAGCATCTAATGAAAAACAACATGATCTTTTAGGCGAGGAGATGGAAGCCGAACTGTCCGAGAATTTGCCTAATAAAGAAGCGTGGCTTTACTTTGGGTTTGGATTGGTTGGGTTATTGCTGAGCTCTCGCGTATTGGTGATGTCAGCGGTCAATATCGCTCAGTTTTTTGGCGTCAGCGATGTAGTGATTGGCCTGACGATCGTTGCTGTAGGCACGAGCCTGCCGGAATTGGCCGCATCAATCGGCAGTGTTTTGAAAGGTGAGGATGATCTGGCGGTCGGAAACGTCGTCGGTTCGAATATCTATAATCTGCTGGCTGTTTATTCAGTGCCGGGCGTGCTGGCGCCGGGGCCGGTTGCCGAGAGCGTGCTGACTCGCGATTTTCCGGTCATGCTGGCTTTTACCGGCGCATTGTTTATTTTGGGTTATGGCATTTCAAAAGCCGGGCATATCAGTCGCATGGAAGGGTTCGGCTTAGTGTCGGTCTATACTGTCTATGGATGGGTTCTTTATCAAAGCGCGGTTGGCGTTTGATATTGCCGGCAGAACATGAAGATACATGATCAAAAGCTCCGCGAACTGGCGCTGGCTGTCATCCAGGTGGAAAATCGCGCGATTGCTGCATTGGCCGAGCAGATCAATGATGATTTTGTTGCCGCCTGCAAGTTGATGTTCAATTGTACCGGCCGCGTTGTCGTTACGGGTATGGGCAAGTCAGGGCATATCGCCGGCAAGATTGCCGCGACGCTGGCAAGTACGGGAACGCCGGCTTTTTTTGTGCATCCGGGCGAAGCCAGCCATGGCGATCTGGGCATGATTACGCGCCAGGACGTGGTGCTGGCGCTGTCAAATTCCGGCGAAACCGGCGAAGTTTTGACTATCCTGCCGATTATCAAGCGTTTGGGCGTGCCTTTAATCGCAATGACCGGAAACCCCGCTTCCACGATGGCTAAATTTGCAACGGTCCACATTCATGTCGGTGTTGAGCAGGAAGCCTGTCCATTGGGACTGGCGCCGACTTCCAGTACAACCGCGGCGCTGGTAATGGGCGATGCCTTGGCTGTTTCATTGCTCGAAGCGCGCGGATTTACGCGCGATGATTTTGCCTTGTCGCATCCCGGCGGCAGTTTGGGAAAGCGGCTATTATTGATGGTGAGCGATATCATGCATGCCGGCAGTAAAGTGCCGTCCGTTCCGGAGACGGCATTGATCAGCGAGGCGCTGCTGGAAATGACCGAAAAAAAACTGGGCATGACTGCGGTCGTCGATGCCGATAACCGGGTGGTGGGGATTTTTACCGACGGCGACTTGCGGCGCATGCTGGGGCGGAATCTGGACATTCACCGTACCGCCATTACCGAAGTCATGACGCCGCATTGCACCGTGATTACGGCCGATATGCTCGCCGCCGAAGCCATGCGCATCATGGAACAGAAAAAAATCAACGCATTGATTGTCGTCGACGGGCATCGATGCGCGATAGGGGCTTTGAACATGCATGACTTGATTCATGCGGGAATAGTGTAATGACAGAAGCAGGACAAATGCAGGCCGTGCTCGAAAAGGCCAAAAAGCTGAAACTCCTGATCCTGGATGTGGATGGCGTTTTAACGGACGGCAAGCTTTTTTTCGACAATGAAGGCAATGAATACAAGGCCTTTCATGCGCGCGACGGACACGGCATCAAGCTGTTGCGGCAGACCGGCGTGGAAGTCGCCGTTATTTCGGGGCGCAAATCGAACTCGGTAGCGTTGCGCATGAAAAATCTGGGCATCGAATATGTCTATCAAGGTCATGAAAACAAGATTGCCGCGTTTGATGAAATCATCGATAAGTTGCAGATTACGCCGGACCAGGCGGCCCATGTCGGCGATGACTTGCTGGATCTGCCGATCATGATCCGGGCCGGTCTTGCCATTGCGGTTGACGATGCGAATTTTGTTGTCAAACAGCATGCCGACTGGTGCACGACTTTGCCTGGCGGACACGGCGCGGTCAGGGAAGTCTGCGACCTGATCATGCAGGCTCAGGGACGCTTTGAAGACGTTGTGAATGCTTATCTGAAATGATCAATCTGAGCGGCAAATATATTTACCTGTACACCCTCATTATCGCGGTAATGAGCTGGTGGCTGGTTAAATTGACCGGACTGGATGAGTTGCGGGCTCCGGTTCCGCCTCACAGCCCCGATTATTTCAGTACGGGCTATACAAAGTGGGAAATGAATGAAGCAGGCAAGTTAAAAAATAAATTGCTTGCCGATAAAATGACGCACTACAGCGATGACGGCACAACGCATCTGGAAAAGCCCGTGATGTCTTTCCACAAGGAGAAAACGCCGCCTTGGGTCGTTCAATCTGAAACCGGCGTTTTATCCGCCGATGGCAAGGATTTGCTGCTGACGGGAAAGGTCCACGTTGAGAGAGCCAAGGGCGAGGGCGTCAACCAGCTTATCATCAACACCTCCAATGTCAGAGTTAAGCCGGAAACCAGTTATGCGGAAACAGATGAATGGGCGGAACTGATCAGTCCTCCCAATGTGACTACGGGTACCGGCATGAAACTTGTTTTTTCCAACCCGATTAATATTAAATTGCTCGCTAATGTGCGAGGAAAATATGAAACGAAATAAAAAATCGGCAATTTTTTGCTGCTTTGCCTTATTCTTAGGTTTATATGGCTCTGCCTCCATGGCGCTGGAAAGTGATTCCGAACAGCCGATCACGATAGATTCCAACACGGCGACTTATGACGACAGTAAAGCCATAAGCACTTATACCGGCAACGTGGTTTCCATTCAGGGCAGTATTAAAGTCAATTCCGATAAGTTGGTGGTTTATTTTGTCGACGGCGATGCCGAAAAACTGGTGTTTACAGGCAACAAGGCAAAATTCAGACAAAAGCCCAACGAGGGAGAGGAAGATATCACCGGTGAAGCCATGATCGGCGAGTATTATCCTAAAAAGAACCTGCTGATCCTGATCGATGATGCGACAGTCTGGCAGGGCAATGCCACTTATTCCAGTAAATTAATCGAATACGACAGTAAAAATTCGGTCGTCAGAGCCGGCGAAAAGTCTTCCGACTCAAAGCGCGTGCGCGTCATACTGAAACCGAAACCCAAAGAAGCTAAGTAACAATGGCTAAATTAGCAGCAAAACAGCTGATTAAAAATTACAACAAGCGCAATGTAGTCAACGGTGTGTCATTGCATGTCAATACCGGTGAAGTCGTCGGCTTGCTGGGACCTAACGGGGCCGGTAAAACGACCAGTTTTTATATGATGGTAGGCTTGATTAAGGCCGATGAAGGCCAGATTATGCTGGACTCGCACGATTTGACCCATCATCCTATGCATTTAAGGGCGCAATTGGGCATCGGTTATTTGCCGCAGGAGCCTTCGGTGTTCCGCAAGCTGAGCGTGGCGGATAATTTGCGCGCCGTACTGCAGATTCGTTCCGATTTAACCAAGGGGCAGGCTGAACTGGTAATAGAAGAGTTGCTGCAGGAGTTTCATATCCTGCATCTGCGCGACCAGATTGCCGTGGGGCTGTCCGGCGGAGAGCGCCGGCGCGTTGAAATTGCCAGAGCATTGGCTACCAATCCGCAATTTATATTGCTTGATGAACCTTTCGCCGGCGTTGATCCGATTTCGGTAGAGGATATCAGAAAGATCATTGAGCATTTAAAATATCGGGGCATCGGCGTATTGATTACCGAACATAATGTCAGAGAAACATTAAGTATTTGTGATCGAGCGTATATACTTGCCGATGGCAGGGTGATCGCAGAAGGCGGAGCAGCAGCCATCGTTGCCAATCAGGAAGTACGAAAAGTTTATTTAGGCGATAACTTTAGTCTTTAAGTTAAAATAGTTAGAAAAGATCTTATTCCGATGAAACAATCCTTACATCTTCGGCTGGGCCAGCAACTGACTATGACGCCGCAATTGCAGCAGGCGATCAGATTGCTGCAATTGTCGACTCTGGATCTGCAGCAGGAAATACAACAGGCGCTGGAATCCAATATAATGCTGGAGATCAATGAAGAAGAAAGCGTGTCGCCGGAGGCTGAGCCGGCATCCGAAAAGAAAATTGACAATTCGGATCTGCAGACCAGCGAAGGCTCGCAAACCGATATTCCGGAGGAATTGCCGCTGGAATATTCCTGGGAGGACGTTTATGACAGCGTGATGGCTGCGGGAGCCGGTTCTTCCGATGATTCCGCTGAATTTGAACCGCAGCGCAGCAAGTCTTCGACACTATTGGATCATTTATTATGGCAATTGGAGTTGACCCGTTTCTCCGAGCGCGATCACGCCATCGCCATGGCTATTATCGATGCGGTGGATGAGGACGGCTATCTGAGAACCGGCCTGGATGACATCTTTCAGGGCCTGCAAGTGCAGTTGGAAGATCTTGATTTTGACGAAGTTAAAGCGGTATTGCACCGCGTGCAGAATTTTGATCCGGCAGGCGTCGCGGCAGTTGATTTAAGCGATTGCCTGAGAATACAGCTGCAACAGTTGCCGGACTCGACGCCTTTCAAGGAAGAGGCGCTGGTTCTCGTTTCGCGGCATCTGGATTTGTTGGCTTCGCACGACCAGTCAAAGCTGATGCGCCGATTAGGCGTCACAGAGCGCCAGCTGGAGGCGATCATTGCGTTGATCAGGACTCTGGATCCCAAGCCCGGCGCACGCGTACAGGAGGCCGAGTCCGAATATGTGATCCCTGACGTCTATGTGACCAAACAGAACGGTACATGGCAAGTGCATCTTAATCCGGACATTGCGCCCAAGCTGCGCATAAATCCTTTTTATTCGTCGCTGATCAAAAGATCCGACAACAGCAAAGACAATGCGGCCATGAAGGATCACTTGCAGGAGGCCAGATGGTTTATCAAGAGCCTGCACAGCCGTAATGATACTTTGCTGCGCGTGGCGCGCTGTATCGTAGAAAAGCAGCCGGCGTTTCTTGAGCATGGCCCTATAGCGATGAAGCCCATGGTGCTCAGAGATATTGCCGAGGAGCTGGAATTGCACGAGTCAACCATATCCCGCGTGACGACGCAGAAATACATGCATACGCCGAACGGCATCGTCGAATTCAAATACTTCTTTTCCAGTCATGTGTCGACGGAAAGCGGCGGAGAATGTTCGGCTACGGCTATTAGGGCATTTATTAAAGAATTAATCGGAAGTGAAAATCCGGCAAGACCGTTAAGCGATAGTAAAATAGCGGACTTATTAAAAGAAAAAGGCATCAATGTCGCGAGAAGGACAGTTGCGAAGTATCGTGAAGCGATGTTGATTTCGCCATCCAGTCAGAGAAAGCGCATTTTATAGCGCGGGCTGATAACAATAAAAAACAATCTTTTCACCCTTAGGAGTTTATTCCATGCAAGTTAATATCACAGGTCATCATCTTGAAGTAACCGATGCGCTGAAAGCGCATGTAGAAAACAAATTTGAAACGCTGGCGCGTCATTTTGACCATGTGACTGATGTCCATGTTATTTTGAGTGTTGAAAAATTAGTCCAGAAAGCCGAAGCTACCTTGCAGCTGAGCGGTGCAAAGTTGTTTGCTGAAGATGAGCAGGAAGACATGTATTCAGCCATCGATAATATGGTTGATAAACTGGACCGCCAGATTATCAAGCATAAAGAAAAAATCGGAAGCCATAGATAAGGTGTAAGCCGCAAGGTTAAAATAAGCTTTTAACCTTGCGGCTAATTTACTATGAAACTGTTAATCGTCAGCGGCCTCTCCGGTTCCGGTAAAAGTATCGCGCTAGAAACGCTAGAGGATTGTGGTTATTTCTGTATTGATAATCTTCCGGTCACATTGCTGGAAGACTTTATCAACCACGTCATGCTGGCCGATAAAAAAACTTATAAAAAAACCGCGATCGGCATTGATGCCAGGAACCAGAGCGAAAGCCTGCTCAATTTCTCGGATTGCCTGAACCTGATTCGCAGCAAAGGGATAGATTGCGAAATCATATTCATGCAGGCTGAAGAATCGACATTATTGAAGCGTTACAGTGAAACCCGGCGGCGCCATCCGCTGACGGACTTTAATATACCGTTAAAAGAAGCGCTGAAAATCGAAAGGGAAATGCTGACCCCGATTGCCCGGCATGCCAATGTCGTCATCGATACCAGTCGAACGCATTACCATCAGTTGCGGGAGCTGATCAAGGAGCAGATCGGCGAAAGGAATGCCCAGCATATTGCCTTACAGTTTCAGTCGTTTGGTTTTAAGCATGGCGTGCCGCTGGATGCCGATTTTGTATTTGATGCCCGTTCTCTGCCAAACCCTCACTGGATCCCGGAATTACGCGGTTTGACCGGAAAGGATAAGCCGGTAGCGGATTTTCTTAAAGGCGAGTCCTTAGTCGCTGAATTTTTTCAAGATATTACCGATTTTCTTCAACGCTGGATACCTCGGTTTGAAGCAGAAGGCCGGAGTTACTTAACCGTTGCAATCGGATGCACAGGCGGGCAGCACCGATCGGTTTATCTGGTTGATTCATTGGCCCAGCATTTTAAGAATTGTTCTCTGAACGTAATCGTTCGCCATAGAGAATTGCATTAGTTTTTTCTGCATTGATCAACTGGAACTGGCACAGCATGGGTCTGTTGTGCCGGTTTTTACGGATATTTCTTCTATGTCAGCTACTGCAAAACAGGACAATAACGAGCTTCTCCTCAAACGCATGACGGAACTGCTGTGTTCAGGCTCAGAGAATGAAGTCAGGCAGTTTATTCAAGAATTATACCCCGCGGAAATAGCGCTTTTAATCGAATCGCTGGAGCCTGAAGATCGGAAAGTAATCTGGAAACTGATTCCGCTGAATACGGTTGGAGAGATTCTGGTCGATCTGCATGTCGAGGTGGCGAACGGACTCATAGAAATTACTGACTGGCAAGACCTGACTACCGCAGTGGAAAGTCTGGAGTCGGATGATCTGATCGATCTGCTGCATACGCTTCCCGAGCCGCTGCTTTCCAAAGTGACGGAATCGATCGGCATACAGGAAAGGCGCCGCCTGGAATCGGCTTTATCGTACGATGATAATACCGCGGGCGGTTTAATGAGCCTTGATGTATTGACCGTGCGCGCCGACGTGTCGCTGGATGTTGTGCTGCGCTATTTAAGAAAGCGCGGGTCCATGCCCAGGGCGACGGACAACCTGGTCGTTGTTGACCGAAACGATCATTTTCAGGGCGTTTTGCCTTTAGCCGTATTGCTGACCAAAAATCCTCATGCCATGGTGTCGGAAGTGATGGATTTCAGTATGAGCGGCATCCCTTATCAGATGCCGGCCGGGGAAGTCGCTTTATTATTTGAGCAGCGCGATATGATTTCCGCGCCTGTTGTCGCGGAAGACGGTAAGGTGCTGGGAAGAATCACGGTCGACGACATCGTCGATGTTATTCGCGAGGAAGCGGATCATTCACTGATGAGCATGGCGGGCCTGGATGAAGAACAGGACATATTTTCTCCTGTGATGACGAGCGCCAAGCGGCGCGCAATCTGGTTGGGTATTAACCTGCTGACGGCTTTTCTGGCATCCTGGGTTATCGGTTTGTTTGAGGCGACTTTAGACCGGATTGTCGCGTTGGCGGTATTGATGCCTATTGTCGCCAGTATGGGCGGTGTTGCCGGAAGTCAGACGCTGACCCTGGTGATACGCGGGCTGGCGCTGCGGCAGATCAGCAGCATCAATGCCATAAGGCTGTTTCGAAAGGAAATCGCTGTCGGTGCTGTGAACGGCGCCTTATGGGCAGTTATCGTTGCCTGCATTGCAGGGATTTGGTTTCAAAGCAGCAGTATCGGATTATTGCTGGGCAGCGCCATGCTTATCAATCTGGTTTGCGCCGCATTGGCCGGTGCGAGCATTCCGCTGGCACTGCAAAAGATAGGCGTAGATCCTGCCTTGGCAGGTGGTGTGCTATTGACTACGGTTACCGATGTGATCGGCTTTATGGCTTTTCTGGGTCTGGCAACCCTGTTTCTGGTGTAGGGCAACTGCAAGGCTAAAGTACTGGGTTTTTAACTTTAGCCCTTGATCTATGCTTTATTTCAATGATAGGGTTTCAGCGCGGCCTTTCATTTCAATGGATAGCTTGTCTTCTTTAGCCAGCCAGCCAATTGCGCGTTGAATATCATTTTTGCTGATCCCTGTTTCAGAAGTCACTTTAGTTACGCTGGCGGGACCATTCTCATCCAGATAACGCCAGATTTTACCCGCAGCCTCGCCGATTGTATAAGACATATTGATCACCTTGATGTGTAGGGTTGGTTAAAAAATTAAGACTTCTTATTAGTGTGGTGATGATCAGGCAATACGATATTTAATTCGAGTATTTCCTGATCGTCATCCTGTTCAAAATTAACTGAAATGGCATCCTGCCCCACGTTAATGTATTTTCTTACAACTTCCAGCAGCTCTTTCTGCAACTGAGGAAGGTAAGAGGGCTGGTTTCTGGAGGATCGCTCATGAGCCACCAGAATTTGCAGCCTTTCTTTCGCCACCGATGCCGAGCTGGCTTTAGTGATCCTAAAATAGTCGAGTAAACTCATTATTTACCCCCGAAAAGCTTCCCGAAAAGACCTTTTTTCTCATCAATAAAACGATGGGGTTTCTCCTCGCCTAAATAGCGGGCAACGATATCGGCATAGGCCTGGCCGGCATCGCTTTTTTCATCCAGAATAACAGGAACGCCTGAGTTTGATGCATTCAATACCGATTTCGACTCCGGAATTACGCCCAGTAAATGCAGGGATAAAATTTCCTGCACGTCTTTTACGCTGAGCATTTCCCCTAGTTTTACGCGATCCGGCGAGTAGCGGGACAACAGCAGGTATTCTTTAATCGGCTCCTCGTTTCGCTCGGCCCGGCGCGATTTGCTCGCCAAAAGCCCTAGCATGCGATCTGAGTCTCTAACCGAGGAAACCTCCGGGTTGGTCACGATGAAGGCATCGTCGGCGAAGTACATGGCCAGGTGGGCGCCTTTCTCGATGCCGGCCGGAGAATCGCAGATAATATACTGAAAATCTTTGGACAATTCTTCCAATACCTTGCCTACGCCTTCGATGCTTAAAGCATCTTTGTCGCGCGTCTGGGAGGCGGGCAGAATGTAAAGCTGGTCGCAGTGTTTATCGCGAATCAACGCCTGGTTCAGGTTGGCTTCGCCATTCATGACATTGATAAAATCATAAACGACACGGCGTTCACAGCCCATGATCAAATCCAGATTGCGTAAGCCTACGTCGAAATCAATGACGGCCGTTTTGTAGCCTCTTTTTGCAAGCCCCATGGAGATGGCCGCACTCGTTGTTGTTTTGCCAACACCCCCTTTTCCGGATGTTACGACGATGATTCTTGCCAAGGGTTGTTCCTCCAAGTTAGCGGTATTGATTAAAGTTCTTTAATGATCAAATTTTCGTTTTGCAAATAGATCTGGACGGGCTTGTTGCTGACGGATTCGTTCAGATCTTCACTGATTTTGTAGGTGCCGGCAATCGATATAAGATCAGCCTGCAGATCGGAACAGAAAATGCGCGCTTCCGGATTGCCCTGCACGCCGGCCAGCGCTCGGCCTCTTAATGTTCCGTAAACATGAATATTGCCTTCGGCCATGATTTCGGCGCCCGCACTGACCTGAGCCAGAATGATCAAGTCTCCCTCGGCATAGAGGCGCTGGCCGGAACGGATGGGATGCGTAATAAGCGTACTCATTACAGGCTCTGATTTTGGAGCCGGTTCCGGAGCGGTTTTTTTCTGTTTCACAGTTTCTACAGGCGCGGAAGCGCTGCTGCTATGAATTGAATGGACCGGAATGCCCTGCGCTATGGCCTGCTGGTTCTGCTGCGGGTTGCCGCCGCGTATGCCAATCGGCAGTAAATTAAGTTTGCGAATGATTTTCGTCAGTACGTCAATATCAATCTCGCGCTCCTGCCTATTCAGTTCCTGCAGGTCAAACACCAGCGGTGAGTTTTTGAAAAACTCAGGCGCCAGGCGAACTTTTTCCTGGAGTTGCTGTTCGATCACTGCCGTATCGTTATCGAATAAAACCAAGACAGGTACAGAAAATGTACTGCTCTTAAATTCCAGGGCGGGCGGGAGATGAGGCGTTTGTTGAGGGTCTGTCGACATCCGTTAAATCTGGTTAGTCACTAGTTGGGAGATTCTAACACTGCTGTTGGAAAAAATCATTTTTCTAACGCGACAATTTTGTACAGGAAACAGCGGGACATTTCCGAGCGGACAGAGGCAATAAGTTTTTCTATCCATCCAATTGGCGATACTGTTTGCGCCTATGTTTAAGCAATATAGCCGAAATAATGGCAACTGTAATTGGCAGATAACGATGGGCCGCCGGCTCGATTCCGGCCGATATCAGGTTCAGTCCGCGCCTCCTTCAAGGTGGCACATCATAGCATTTTATCTCAATGCCTAAGCGTAGTAGTGCTTTAATTTGAATTGAAAGGATAATTTTAAGTTGGTCTTTAAATAAAAGCTTTTGATTTATAAGGTTTTTATAAATGCTACAATGCGGCGCTGGCTTGCAAAACAGGCCATTTTCCTTTAACTTAGCGCCCTTATCCGTAAAGGCTAGGGGTGCTTCGAGATACGTCTTGAGGCTGAGAGAAACCCTTTGAACCTGACCCCGGTTAATACCGGCGTAGGAAAGCCCACACTTCCCTGCGTCTTGTTTTATTGAATTTCGGAGATAAGCATGAGCGCTGTCCTTAAAGATCTTACGTCTGCTACCAGCAGTGTCAAAATTGATTCCTATCCGGCATCGGAAAAAATCTATGTTCAAGGCAGCCGGCCTGACATACGCGTTCCGATGCGCAAGATTACCCTGTCCGATACGCCGGCCCAGTTTGGCGCGGAAAAAAACCCGCCGCTGTATGTCTATGATACCTCAGGCGTTTACACCGATCCGGCGGTTGAAGTCGATTTAAAAAAAGGCCTGAGCGCCATCCGCGCGGCCTGGATTGCCGAGCGTAACGATACCGAAGAGCTGTCTGGCCCAAGCTCGGAATTCGGTCGTCAGCGCCTGGAAGATCCGGCGACCGCCGATCTGCGCTTTGAGCATATCCGCAAGCCGCGCCGCGCCAAGGCCGGAGCCAATGTCACGCAAATGCATTATGCCAGACAGGGCATTATTACGCCGGAAATGGAATTCATTGCGATCCGCGAAAACCAGAAAATGGAAGAAATGCGCGAGTTATGGAAAGACCAGCATCCGGGCGATTCTTTCGGCGCGTCGATTCCATCGGTCATTACTCCCGAGTTTGTGCGCTCCGAAGTCGCGCGCGGCCGGGCCATTATTCCGGCCAATATCAATCACCCCGAACTGGAGCCGATGATTATCGGCCGCAACTTCCTCGTGAAAATCAACGGCAATCTCGGCAATTCGGCAGTTACATCGTCCATTGAGGAAGAAGTCGAAAAAATGCTTTGGGGCATCCGCTGGGGCGGCGACACGATCATGGATTTGTCGACCGGCAAGAACATTCATGAAACGCGCGAATGGATTTTGCGCAACTCGCCTGTACCTATCGGCACTGTGCCTATCTATCAAGCACTGGAAAAAGTCAACGGCAAGGCCGAGGAACTGACCTGGGAGATCTTCCGCGACACGTTGATCGAACAAGCCGAGCAGGGCGTCGACTACTTCACGATTCATGCCGGCGTGCGCTTGCATCATGTGCCGTTGACGGCCAAAAGAATGACCGGCATCGTGTCGCGTGGCGGCTCCATTATGGCGAAATGGTGTCTGGCACATCACACAGAAAGCTTCCTGTACACGCATTTCGAAGAGATCTGCGAAATCATGAAAGCCTATGACGTGTCTTTCTCATTAGGGGACGGGTTGCGTCCGGGTTCAATTTACGACGCCAACGATGCCGCGCAGTTCGGCGAGCTGGAAACCCTGGGCGAGCTGACGAAAATCGCCTGGGAACATGACGTGCAAACCATGATCGAAGGTCCCGGACATGTGCCTCTGCATATGATTAAGGTCAACATGGACAAGCAGCTCGAAGAATGCGGCGAAGCGCCTTTTTATACTTTGGGGCCTTTGACGACGGATATCGCGCCCGGTTACGACCATATCACTTCGGCGATCGGCGCCGCCAATATCGGCTGGTACGGCTGTGCGATGCTCTGCTATGTGACCCAGAAAGAGCATCTGGGCCTGCCTAACAAGCAAGACGTGCGAGAAGGTATCGTGACTTACAAAATTGCCGCGCATGCCGCCGATCTTGCCAAAGGCCATCCCGGCGCGCAGGCGCGCGACAATGCCATGTCCAAGGCGCGCTTTGAATTCCGCTGGGAAGACCAGTTCAACATCGGCCTGGATCCGGAACGGGCGCGCGAGTTCCATGACGAAACCCTGCCTAAGGAATCGGCCAAAATCGCGCATTTCTGCTCAATGTGCGGCCCGCATTTCTGCTCAATGAAAATCAGCCAGGATGTACGCGATTACGCGGCTGAAAAAGGTATCGCCGAAGAAGAAGCCCTGGAAAAAGGCATGGATGAGAAATCCAAGCAGTTTGTTGAGGAAGGCGCAGCCATCTATCATAAAATTTAGAGGCGCTAAAGTAGCGCAGATCCCATATTTATTATGAAATCTGCGCTACACTTATTGCAGTAATCTGTAATAAAAGCTAAAGGAGTGACTATGGGGGTTCTTGAGCAATTAAGGGATCAGGTAAATCGAAAGCAAGATGATGCGCTGGATCAACAAACTATTGAGCAAGAATTGGCTGCGCGCTATAAAAAATCGATCCTGCCCAAGATGCAAAGCATTTTTGTGTTCATGAAAGAAATGGTGGAGCATTTAACTTATCTTGAACAGGCCGTTTTCATTGATGACTACAGTTCCAGATATCCCCAGTTCGGCCGGCTGATCCAGACCGGATACAGAATAAACACCGACGGCATTATGGGATATGCCGATCCCGATAAACTTATGCAGGTCAATGTCAATTTCTTCTGCCAGAACGAAGGTACATTTACCTATCATCTGCAAGGAAGAAGTCTGATTGAGCAGGAGATTGCCTTTTTAAGCGCGCATAAAGTGCCTTTTGAATGGAAGTACTTCCAGGGCGTCGGCATGGTACAAAATGCCAGTTTTACGGTGACGCGGAAAGTTCCGGTAAGATTTAAGTTTGAAGTGGATTATGCCGCCTCAAATATAAAAATACTCATCAATAATCACGAGAATTTTGGCGTCTATAAAAAAAGCTTTGCGCCTGAAGAAGTCGATAACGATCTGTTGGATGAAGTTGCCCGGTTCATGCTCAGGATAGACAGCGATTTCATTCGGCTTGAGATTACCAGCGAACATAAAAAAATAATTCGCAGCAAACTGGAAGAAACACAAAGAGAATATGAAAAATGGCTGAATCTGGTCCGCCGTGATGAATTATTTGCTCAGCAAAAGCCTGACAACGGCAAAGCCGGGAAACTGTTTAAGGCATTAGCC
The DNA here is from genome assembly GCF_036553575.1 of Methylobacter sp. Wu1. Taxonomy (NCBI): domain Bacteria; kingdom Pseudomonadati; phylum Pseudomonadota; class Gammaproteobacteria; order Methylococcales; family Methylococcaceae; genus Methylobacter; species Methylobacter sp. Wu1. Next base: position 82,180 of record NZ_JAZHOC010000042.1, read on the forward strand.
GGGTTAAGAAAAAACAAGTCATAGCCAAGTTTTCTATAGCTATTCATGTGAGTTCCTAGGCGGTCCGCCCCATGCCCATGAGCATGATCAATAGCCAGTAGTCTGCTGTGCGGCGAACCGAATTCCCTTCAAGCCCCGCTAAGGATGAGAGGGCTGTAAAAAATCAGAAAACCTATCATGACCGCCGGCAGGGCCATCAGCGAGATTTTTATGGAGGCTTGGCTATCTCATAAACCTTGGGGCCAAGCTGGAAAATAAGACCGGCCGCGGCAGAGAATGCATCCGGGAAACAATTTATGGCAGAGGGTTTATTGGCGTTGCCAGTGTCCCGATTTGCCGCCGTTTTTTTCCAACAGCTGGACGGATTGAATGACCATGCCCCGGTCCACAGCCTTGCACATGTCGTAGATAGTCAGCAAAGCGATCTGCGTGGCGGTAAGCGCTTCCATCTCTACGCCGGTCTGGCCATTGGTTTTTACCGTGGTCTGGCAGCGTACACGGTTTTTATCGGTTTCCGCAGTCAGGCTGATGTCGACATGCGTGATGGGCAGAGGATGGCAGAGCGGAATCAGATCGGCCGTTTTCTTACTGGCCATGATGCCGGCAATTCTGGCGATAGCCAATACATCGCCTTTTTTATGCCCGCCGTCGATGATCAGCTTGAGCGTTTCCGGCTGCATTTCAATATAGCCTTCGGTGACGGCCGTGCGCTGAGTGATCGCTTTATCGCCGACATCGACCATATGGGCTTCGCCGGCTTGATTAAAATGGGTTAGTTGAGTCACAAATCGGTAGAATTATCGTTAAAGGAATGAAGGGGCCTGGCAACTGCTAAGTCGTGTTATGAAAGTGCAGGAAGGCGAGATATATGTAACCATGCTTGTCATTATCTGAGCCGTTTTGCAGAGGCGAGGTTCAAAGTATTATTATCTATTTTTTTTATGGCCGCGTGAATGACTATGTCAATTAAAGTGCGTTATTTCGCCAGTTTGAAAGAAAGCCTGGGGCGCTCGGAATACGATCTTGAGTTTGAGGGCATTGCCACTGTCAGCGATGTATGGCGCCGCGCCAACGACGGCAAGCCGCTGCCGGATAATCTGCTGGCGGCTGTCAATATGGAATATGTGGACTGGAACAGTATTGTCAAAGACGGCGACGAAGTGGCTTTTTTTCCGCCGGTAACCGGAGGCTGATAATGACAGTAAAAATTTGTGCGGAAGGTTTTGATCCCTGGCATGAAGTTCAGGCCTATCAAAACGCGGCGCGGCATATGGCCGGCAAATTCGGCGCGACCAGCCTCTTTATCGGCACAATGCGCGATTTCAATGAAGGCGACGATGTCAAAGCCATGAATCTCGAGCATTATCCGGGCATGACCGAAAAGCAGCTCGAAAAAATCGTTGCCGAAGCGCAGCAGCAGTGGCCGATTATCGATGCGCTGGTTGTGCATCGCGTGGGGGATATTCTGCCTAATGAGCCCATCGTGCTGGTAGCGGTCTGGACATCACACCGCGGCGACGCGTTTGATGCGAGCCGGTATATTATGGAAGCGCTAAAGTCGAAAGCGCCTTTCTGGAAAAAGGAAGTTTTAAAGACGGAGGATCAGCGCTGGGTCGAGAAGAATACCGACGGCTATAAGCGCTGAAAGGTGACTGAATAGTTTGTGGGGGCGCTGCCGACCGCCCCCTCTGCATAGCTGATAACAACGTTTAGAAGTGCGGTTTCTTCTTGGCCGCTTTATAACGCTCTATGCTTGACATGATTTCTTCCCGAGCTTCTTCCAGGCCAAACCAGCCTTCAACTTTGACCCATTTGCCCGATTCCAGATCTTTGTAGTGCTCAAAGAAATGCGCGATTTTGGCTAATTTACTTTCGGGAATGTCTTCGTAAGTCTTCACACGGTTATAGTACGGCGTCAGCTTTTCCACCGGCACGGCCAGTACCTTGGCGTCCGCTCCGGCTTCATCAGTCATTTTCAGGACGCCGATAGGACGGCAGCGCACCACGCAACCGCTCAACAGCGGCGCAGGCGTAATCACCAGAACATCAACCGGGTCACCGTCATCTGAAAGGCTATGCGGCACATAACCGTAGTTGGTCGGGTACTGCATCGATGTGCCCATGAAGCGGTCAACCATCAGTGCGCCGGTCTCTTTATCGACTTCATACTTGACCGGGTCGCTATAGGCAGGTATTTCAATGACAACATTAATATCGTTCGGAAGATCTTTTCCAGACGAAACGCTCATTAGTGACATGCTTGTCCTCTTTAGTAGATTATCAAATCATGACATTATATCAGTTGTTACCAGCTTTTTTAGAGGAATACCTGCATGCAGGGACAATTAAGAAAAATGCATACCCAACTGGACAATCCGGTTCGGTATGAATTGCCGTTAACGGATCGGCTGATTCCATTAAATCCGCTGATCGGCAAGCCGATCAAACTTACCTATACCGGCAGGATTTTTTGCGTGCATTGCGGCAGGCAGACCAAGAAAAGTTTCAGCCAAGGTTATTGTTATCCCTGTTTTTCTACGCTGGCGCAATGCGATATGTGTATTGTGAAGCCGGAAACCTGCCATTTCGAGGCAGGCACCTGCAGGGAGCCGGCATGGGCGGCCGAATTTTGTTTTCAGCCGCATATCGTTTACCTGGCCAACTCCTCCGGCATCAAAGTGGGCATTACGCGTCAGAGTCAGATCCCGACGCGCTGGATCGATCAGGGCGCCGTACAGGCCTTGCCGATTCTTAAAGCGCAGTCGCGCTATATTTCCGGCCTGGTTGAGGTAGCCATCGCCAGGCATGTCAGCGACAAGACCAGCTGGCAGCAGATGTTGAAAAATCATGCCGAGCCGGTTGATCTGGCCGCCAAACGCGATGAACTGATCGGCGTGTGTAAAACGGAACTGGCGGATATAAGCGAGCGCTTCGGCTCACAGGCGATTGAATTTCTGGCGCATGAGCAAGCGGTCGATATTCATTATCCGGTCGACAATTATCCGGTAAAGGTCAAATCCTTCAATCTTGATTCGCAATCCGAAGTTGCAGGCGTTCTGCATGGCATTAAAGGCCAGTATCTGATACTGGACACAGGCGTCATTAATATTCGGAAATTTTCCGGTTACGAGGTCGAGTTTACTGCAGAATAAGCCCATCGGCTTTAAGCCGGTAATGGAGTCGCCCCGGATGGCGATCAGAAATGCATGGGACATGCCCGTACGGGCGGCTTGAGCCGTGCAGGCATTGGCGCGAACCGAAATATTTATACCCGTAAAACCAGCCAGTGCTGAGCACGATGCACCCAGGGCGAAACTGCAGGCCGTATGAAATAGCGCCGAGAGACGCGAGCAGGGCAGAGAGAACGCACCATTGTGCGAGCGACAGGTTAAGCGGAATAGTGTTCAGCAGAGTCTGTCCTTACCAAATAACCACGGAAAGCCCGGTTTCCGTGGTTATCGGTATGTACTTGCTTCCTTGCCCTTCAAGAAAGGCCAGGACAAGCTAGATGGAAAAGTCAGCCAGCTTTTTAGCGATCATCTGTTTTTTCATGGTCACATAATCCGGCAGGCCGTTTTTATAAGGCGGATAATCTTCGCCCATGATCAATGGCTGCAGATAACGGCGGCACGCTTCGGTAATGCCGAAGCCGTCGTCCGAAATAAACTCGGCCGGCATCATTTTTTCAACGTTGGCGACATCCTTGAGCTCGGCATGGCCTACGTGCCATTGGTAAGGCGAGTCCGATGTCCTGACGATAGTGGGCATGACCGCCGACTTGCCTGAGATAGCCAGTTCCACTGCGGCTTTGCCCATGGCATAAGCTTGATCCACATCGGTTTTCGAAGCGATATGGCGAGCGGCTCTTTGCAAATAATCGGCAACCGCCCAGTGATACTTATAGCCCAATGCCTCTTTGACAATATTGGCGACTACCGGCGCCGCGCCTCCCAATTGGGCATGGCCGAACGCGTCGGTGCCGCCGGCCTCGGCCAGAAACTTGCCGTCGGCGCCTTTCACGCCTTCCGAGACAACGACAGAACAGTAGCCATGCGCTTTGACTTTTTCATCAACCTTGGCCAGAAACTTGGCCTGATCAAACTTCACTTCGGGAAACAGGATAACCAGCGGGATGTCGTTGTCGGCATCGGCCGCCAATCCGCCTGCCGCGGCGATCCAGCCGGCATGGCGCCCCATGACTTCCAGGACGAAAACCTTCGTAGACGTGGAGCACATGGAGGCCACGTCGAAGCTGGCTTCGCGCATTGAAACGGCGATGTACTTGGCGACAGAGCCGAAACCCGGACAGGTATCAGTAATGGGCAAGTCATTGTCCACGGTTTTGGGCACGCCGACACAAGTGATCGGGTAACCCAGCTGGTCGCCCAACTGAGAAACTTTATAGGCGGTATCCTGAGAATCGCCGCCTCCGTTATAGAAGAAGTAACCGATATTGTGCGCTTTAAAGACTTCGATCAGGCGCTCGTACTCGGCCTTGTTTTGTTCCAGGCTCTTCAGTTTGTAGCGGCAGGAACCGAAGCCGCCGGCCGGCGTGTGTCTTAACGCGGCAATGGCGGCGTCCGATTCAAGGCTGGTATCGATCAACTCTTCCTTTAAAGCGCCGATAATGCCATTGTAGCCGGCATAGACCGTGCCTATCTTGTCGGGATGCTGCCGAGCGGTTTCTATAACTCCGCATGCGCTGGCGTTAATGACAGACGTAACTCCCCCTGACTGGGCATAGAAAGCATTTTTTATTGACATTTTATCGATTCCTTATGTGAGTGCGTGATTTTTAGAACAATAATGGATTGTCATAGGCTAGACAAGCATTAAACCGTACAGTCAATATCAAAATTGATATTGCGCAATTATAGAGTCGAATTTTCCTGCGCCCTATAGGATATTCGACCGCAGGCGTTTATTAAACACAAGCATATACGCATCTATACGCACTTTAGCTGAGGCGGTCAAAGAGTTATAGTGTCGGATGTTAAACGGCATAAAAAAACGATCCGTAATTTAACATCAGGTCAAAATTACAATTTGATTAAGAACCGAGTAAAATAGTCCAGATTATCTTGACGGAATAAGACAATATCAGTAGTTTATGCAACTTTTTTCAAAATAATACCGGCGACATCGGGCCTGAATTTTGAAAAACGAATATAATCGGCTTGAATCGAAAGTCCTATTAAGTTTATTGAGGAAATTAGCGTGGAGCTAAATGGCGCACAAATCGTAATTCAGAGTCTCAAAGACGAAGGCGTGGAATATATTTTTGGCTATCCTGGCGGAGCGGTATTGCATTTATATGATGCCATTTTCCAGCAGGACGACGTCAAACACATTCTGGTCCGGCATGAACAGGCGGCAACCCATGCTGCCGACGGCTATGCCCGTGCAACCGGGAAGCCCGGCGTGGTGCTGGTGACTTCCGGACCGGGCGCGACCAACGCCGTAACCGGTATTGCCACCGCTTATTTGGATTCGATTCCGCTGGTCGTCATTTCCGGTCAGGTATCATCGCCGGTGATTGGCAGCGACGCCTTCCAGGAAGTCGACATGGTCGGCATTACCCGGCCTTGCGTGAAGCATAATTTCCTGGTCAAGGACGTGAACAAGCTGGCCGAAACAATCAAAAAGGCGTTTTACGTAGCGACCACAGGACGCCCTGGGCCGGTCGTCATCGATATACCCAAGGATATCACCGATCCCAAAATCAAGGTTCCTTACAAATATCCCAAAAAAGTCACGATGCGTTCCTACAATCCGGCTGTGGCCGGGCACAAAGGCCAGATCAAAAAAGCTGTTGATCTGTTGCTGGACGCTGAAAAACCGATGATTTATTCAGGCGGCGGCGTCGTGCTGGGCGAGGCCAGCAAGGAACTGACGAAACTAGCCCACCTACTGGGCTATCCGGTCACTAATACCTTGATGGGGCTGGGCGCGTTTCCCGCGACAGACAAGCAGTTCGTCGGCATGCTGGGCATGCATGGCACCTATGAGGCCAATATGGCCATGCACGAGAGCGATGTGATCATTGCAATCGGCGCGCGCTTCGATGACCGTGTCACCGGCAAGCTTGATCAGTTCTGCCCGTACGCCAAGATTATCCATATCGATATCGACCCGGCGTCTATTTCCAAGACCGTTAAAGTCGATGTGCCCATCGTCGGCGATGTGAAGCCGGTGCTGGAACAAATGCTGGAAATGATCAAGGAAAGCGACAAGAAGCCGGACAAGAAGAAACTGGAAAGCTGGTGGAATCAGATCGAGAAATGGCGAGCCGTCAAGTGCCTGGAATACGATAGAGACAGCGCCATCATCAAGCCCCAGTATGTGATCGAGCAGCTTTATGAAGTGACCAAAGGCGATGCATACATCACCTCGGATGTAGGGCAGCACCAGATGTATGCGGCTCAGTATTATCATTTCGACAAGCCGCGCCGCTGGATCAACTCCGGCGGTCTGGGCACGATGGGATTCGGCTTGCCGGCCGCGATCGGCGTCAAACTGGCCTTTCCCGAAGCCGATGTGGCCTGCGTTACGGGCGAAGCCAGCATCCAGATGTGCATCCAGGAATTATCGACGGCGCTGCAGTACAATACGCCGGTCAAAATCGTCAACCTGAACAACCGCTACATGGGCATGGTGCGTCAATGGCAGGAGTTCACGTATGAAAGCCGCTATTCACATTCCTATATGGACACGATTCCCGATTTCGTGAAACTGGCCGATGCCTATGGTCATGTCGGCATGCGCATCGACAAACCGGAAGAAGTGCGGCCGGCGCTGGAAGAGGCCTTTGCCATGAAAGACCGCACGGTGTTTCTGGACATCATAACCGACCGGACCGAGAACGTTTATCCGATGATCGAAGCCGGCAAAGGCCATCATGACATGAAACTGAGAGTAGCACCGGGAACACCGACCGACAGGGAACTGGCATAATGAGACATATTATTTCGATACTGATGGAAAACGAGGCTGGCGCATTATCGCGCGTTGCCGGCCTGTTTTCAGCGCGCGGCTATAACATTGAGTCGCTGACCGTAGCGCCGACGGAAGAACCCAGCCTGTCCAGAATGACATTGGTCACGCGCGGCAGTGATGACATCATCGAGCAGATCACCAAGCAGCTCAACAAGCTGATCGATGTGGTCAAGCTGATCGATCTGGCTGAGTCCTCGCACATTGAACGCGAACTGATGATGGTGAAAGTCAAAACCACGGATCAGACACGCGGAGAAATCATAAACCTGACCGATATCTTCCGCGGCCGCATCATCGATGTGACGCCGACATCCTATGTGGTTGAAATGACCGGTACGTCGGATAAACTGGATGCATTCATTGCGGCGATTGACTCAGGCAATATTATTGAAGTCGTGCGCTCTGGTCCGACCGGCATTTCGCGCGGCGAGAAAGGACTGCACCTGTAGTTCTGCTTTGGTTATTCAGAATCCGGTCAGCCGGTTCTGGTTTGAAATTTTAAAAACTTAAAACATAGGAAAACTTATGCAAGTTTATTACGACAAAGATGCTGATCTTTCAATCATCAGAAGTAAAAAAGTAGCCATCATCGGTTACGGTTCACAAGGTCATGCCCATGCCAACAACTTAAAAGATTCCGGCGTTGAAGTTGTCGTAGGCTTGCGTGCAGGCTCTGCCTCGGTTGCGAAAGCGCAGAATGCCGGTTTGACCGTTAAAGACGTGCCTGAAGCCGTTGCCGGCGCTGACGTGGTCATGATCCTGACGCCTGACGAGTTCCAGTCTCAACTGTATAAAGCCGAAATTGAGCCGAACATCAAACAGGGCGCAGCATTGGCATTCGCACACGGCTTTGCGATTCTTTACAACCAGATTGCGCCACGCGCCGATCTGGACGTGATCATGATCGCGCCTAAAGCGCCGGGCCATACCGTGCGTTCGGAATTTGTCCGCGGCGGCGGCATCCCTGACCTGATCGCTGTGCATCAGAACGCGTCAGGCAAAGCCAAAGACATCTGTCTGTCATACGCATCGGCCATCGGCGGCGGCCGTTCAGGCATCATCGAAACGACCTTCCGCGACGAAACCGAAACCGACCTGTTCGGCGAACAGGCAGTATTGTGCGGCGGCGCCGTTGAACTGGTCAAAGCCGGTTTTGAAACGCTGGTTGAAGCCGGCTACGCGCCTGAAATGGCTTACTTTGAGTGTCTGCACGAATTGAAGCTGATCGTCGACCTGATGTACGAAGGCGGCATTGCCAACATGAACTACTCGATCTCCAACAATGCCGAGTATGGCGAGTATGTGACAGGCCCGCAAGTCATCAACGAAGAAAGCCGCTGGGCGATGCGCGAAGCCCTGAAAAACATCAGAAACGGCGAATACGCCAAGAAATTCATCCTGGAAGGCATGACCGGCTATCCCGAAATGACAGCCAAACGCCGCCTGAATGCAGAGCATCCGATCGAAGTTGTCGGCGCCAAACTGCGCAGCATGATGCCTTGGATCAAAGCCAACCAGATCGTTGATAAAACCAAAAACTGATCAAATTCAGTTTAACTGTTTTAAAAAGCCCGTTTTATACGGGCTTTTTTTGCTTTCAGGTTTGGGTTGTATAAAAGATATTGTTAGCCTTTGGCGCAAATCACCTGCTTTTCAGCAGATCGCTTTGCGTCTGCATGACCTGCTTGATGGGTTTGTAGTCGTCCGGGTTTGCATCGATCACCGGCTGATCTTTGCGGCATTCCACGCCCTTGGGTGCGGCGATATGCTCTTAAAGCGACACTTGCTTTTTCGCCGTCGTTGTTGACATGATTTACACGGTGCCGCGGCTGCAACTGCAAAAACTTTCCTCGTTGCCCAGTCAGAGGACGATAAACGATTTGGTGTCCTTGCGGGTTACCAATACGTCTTTGCCATGATGACGTTCACGGCTGACGTAGTTGTGGTGGCAATTCACTGCCGCCGACTAAGGTAGGTTAAAGATTGGCCGCACCCCAGCTTTCATAACGCGATCGATGCGGTTCGTACCTCACCGCATATATGGACTCCTCGATTATTGCATCCTGCGCGCCGAGGTCATGAAGCTGCGAAGGGCTTGTTCTGATCCCACATAAACATGCTGATGCTTCGCCAGAATGGGGAAAATATAACGCCATTCGTCATCACTGAGTACCAGTCGATTCGCCATTGCTCAAAAAATGGCGCAATTTCTCTGAAACTCGTGGTAAATGTCAACACAACCTAGCATATTGGGACCAACATTAGGATAAATGCCTGTGTCAGTCTTCCGCCGCTTCTGCAAATGTGCCTCAAGTTACATTTGTTACATGTTTTGGTTACCGACCCCAAAACCATATCAGGTATACCAAAGTAGTTACTGGCAGCACTGTACAGACCGCCAACAAATATCTTTCAAAGCTTTTAAATCCCTTGAAAGCAAAAATCCCAAGCAGAATGATACTCCAGAAAGTGCCTAGTGCTGAAAGAAGGAGAACATAAAAAAGATCAACGCTTGCGCTTTTCAGCATAGATATAATAAATAAAAAAATGACAGTATCTAAAAAAACGAGGCAAGCAAGACCCAGATAGGCTAGAGCGAACACAAATTTATTCACGAAGCTTTTAGATCCTGTGAGGGCAAAAATCACAAGCAGAATGACACTCCAGATAGCGCCTAGCGCTGAAAGATAGAGAACATTAAGAAGATCAACTCCTGCACTCAGCGTAAATATAATGAATAAAAAAATGACAGTATCTAAAAAGACGAGACCAGCAATACCCAGATAGGCCAGAGCGAACATAAATTTATTCAGAAAGTGCAAATTATTTTCCATAGGTCCGACGCGAACGGTTTTAAAAAAGCAGATCAAATCTGATATTGTCTAGTTGAGGTTCAGCCCTAATTTGTAAGAGTGTGATTACCGAGGGGAACTGACGGACTAATTACCGAGGGACTTTGTCGCTACAGCTTAATCATTGACTGATAAACTTGCAATGAAGTTATCATCGCTAGGCGACCGCGAGCGATGATTTCGCTCTTTGCCTCCTTAAGGCGCTGGTGCTCATGTTTTCTCTTACCCAGACATTCCTGACGCCAACTCGGTAAGGCATGTTAAAGATTGGTCGCACTCCAGATCGATGCGGTTCGTACCTCACCGCATCCTACGCGCTGTCTATTAATCGATTTAAGAGACAGATTTAACATCATTTTTGGTGACATGAGCCAATATTTTGGCTTAGCGTACGTTTTTGTCCCGTTGGACTTCAGGCCCAAAAAGCTCATATTCAGCACAGTGGTGGGCAATAAATCCTCTATCAATCATCTGCCTCTGCCATTGGAAGATGAGCCTGACTTGAACGCAGCTGCTAAACCGATTGGGTCAGATTGAACTAGTCTCCGAGCTTTTGAAATCGGCAAGATTGCGATTGCACAACCATGAGACCAGAAGCTGGAGCCATACCCTATGGATATACCAAGCGGTAAGCAAACTAAGCCTAATGGTGAGCCAATAATGAAATTGCCATCAGGAGTTCTCAATGATTGCCCGACTCCTTCGAGCCTCCTAGCCCGCTCTTGTAATTCGGCCGGCATCGCAAACTCAATACCCACTGCTTCCGGTACAGCGCGGGTTACTGTCAGTTCAGCATAAGCCCAAGCAATTTCAGCGTTCTCAATATATCGTCCAATTGCGTAACTTTTTTCACTGATAAGTATATGGGCATCATTGCATCGCATGTCTAAACATTCAATAACAACAGTACCGGGCGGCTCTAGACGAAGAGAGAGCACTACTCGACCTTTAGGATTGCGGACGCGCAACCTAGGGCCGGTTACTTCAATATCCCAGTTTCTTGGCTCGCCGATCCATTCGTTTTCGCTTAATTGAAAAACTGGTTGACCTGAGTCATCGAAAAATACTGCAGAAATAGTTCCTGGCAAACCATTCTCACCAGGCTCAACACGAAATAAATCGCTTCCATGATAGCGCAGCAATGGTTTTATCAGAGGACTGTATCGCAGCCCTCCTATAACTAAATGTGCATTACTAGTATGGAAATCTAATGGCCCACGTGGCGCAGCTACCGCGTCAGGCGCCGATGCCCATATTTTTTTATACGCGGCTTCGACAGCAGCTTTAGAAAGTTGTCCTCGAGTCACTCGATCGTGACAAGCAGCACAAAGACAACAGATGCGATCAGGATTATGCGTTGATACGGAAACATATGGATCTATATGCTCATATTGATAAAAACCGCTGCGGCACATGACACAGCCAAACTTGCATCGGGAACGAACCTCTCTTTTAACATCTGCCGGGATATTGCGACTTAGTCCATGCTTATTTTGTATCCCCATTCTGTCCTCAACACTAGGTAGTTCTGCGAAAAGCATTAATCAATCTCGCCAAGGTTTTGCGGTAGCCATCAAGCATCGGGGCTGATCAAGCGCCTCGACAAAATGGTCATACTTTACTTGATCGACGCGCACGATGGTTTGATCGAGTAGGATAAGAGCCAACTATAGCAGTTAGACTAGCTTTAAGCACAGGTTTCAAGTTGTTAATCGGGTAAGGACAAAGCATTACTGCCTCGTCCTCCCCTAAGAACGGTGCATGCAACTCGATAAGGCGTAATCCGTAAGGCGCAATAGCGCTAGCGTATTGCGCCGCATGACTATCAACTATGTCCCCCAACGGCATTGTTAATGCTTGGCTGAGTTGCCCAATTTGATGGGTAAAGCCCACGCTCTACATAACGGTGAAAAGTTGAATAAGGCTAATCGGTCATCTGTTCAACCAACCCGTGTTTTAGCGCGTAGGATGCGGTTCATGTATCACCTTATCCTATGCGCTTGGGATTTTTAACTATTAAAGGACGAGCTCCCAACAACTTTTTGAGGAAACTTTAATTAAAGAAGGTCAGTCTTCAAACAAGCGAGTTTACAGCAGGCAAAAAAAAGGCGGTTAAAAAAACCGCCTCAGAAAAAATACATTAGGAAGATATAACGCAACTTTCAGCTATCAGGCTCTAACGGAGCCTTAAAAGTTAGGTTAATAATAGCAGCGGATATGGCAAATAAAAATGTGACATATTGTCGCAGATGAATTAGAGGTGGATTTTAAGACGTAAGACCGGTAAATTTACCAACCAAAATATAATTACCTAGCGCACATTTTTAATGTCAATGCTCTCGCACGTTTCGCCCAAATCGGAAATTTCTGCCCGACAAAACCTGAAGTGGATCTTCATTCTCAGGAATCTGATGATCATCAGTGAGGGTGGGCTTGTTTTTTTATCCATCTACGGACTTAATATCCGCCTGCCGCAGGAGCAGTTATGGCTGGTGATACTCTCGATCGCGGCCGTCAATCTCTATACCTGGATGCGCTTGAAGACGGATGACCCGGTTACAGAACTGGAAATTTTCTCACAGCTGGCTATCGATGTCTTCGGGATCGCATCACTGCTGTACCTGACCGGCGGCGCATCTAATCCGATCATCTGGATGTTCCTGCTGCCGCTGATTATTACCGCGATTATGCTGCCGCAATCCTATGCCTGGTATATGGTGATTTTAACCACTTCCATGTACACGATCTTGATTGGCTACAATATTCCCTTGCCTTCGATAGAGCCGCACATGCCCAATCCGGACCTGATGCCTCCGGAGATGGCGCATTACGATACGCTGCAGAAAATGCATGCCATGAGCGACAGGCATTACTTCAATCTGCATATGTTCGGGATGTGGTTTGGTTTTGTATTCAGTGCCGGCCTAGTTGCGTTCTTTGTCGTCGAACTGGCTAAAACAATGAGAAATCAGGAACGGTATCTGGCTGAAGCGCGCGAAAATGCATTAAGGGACGAGCGCGTCGTTTCCCTGGGCACGCTGGCCGCCAGCGCGGCCCATGATATGGGCACGCCATTGGGCACGATTGCCATTGTCGCTCACGAACTGGAACAGGAGTATCCGATCCATCGTTTTCCTGATTTGCACGAGAAAGTGCTGATCATGAAGCAACAGATTGAGCGTTGCAAAGAGGCGCTGTCGGTCATGTCGGCCTCGGCCGGCGAGATGCGCGCCGAATCGGGCAGGGTTATGCTGCTGACCGACTATCTCGACAACGTGCTCAACCAATGGCGCACACATAAGCCCGGTGCGAAATTGAATTTTTTCATTGATCCCCATGTGGCTGCGGACGCTGAAATCATTGCCGAGCGCACGCTGACGCATTCGATCATCAACATCCTGAACAACGCGGCCGAGGCGTCTCCGGCTGAACTGGGCGTTGAATTTCATGCAGCCTGGGACAGGCATCATGCCCATATCAGGATTCGCGATTATGGCCCCGGTCTGCCGCCGGAATTGATAGAACTGGCAGGCAAGCAGCCCGTCATCAGCAAGACGCGCGGCCTCGGGGTCGGGCTGTTTTTGACTTATTCCACGATCAATCGCTTAGGCGGTAAAATTAATTTTTATAATGTCGAATCAGGCGGTGCCTGCGTAGAAATCACACTGCCCCTTTTGAATATAGAGGAAAACGATGACAACCCAGGATATTGATAAACCGCGCCTGCTGCTCGTTGATGATGACGAGACTTTTTGCAATGTCCTCAAGAGCGCTTTGCAAAAAAGAAATTATGAAGTGCTGGTGGCCAATGATGTAAAAAGCGGCATCATGCTGGCCGAACAAAATCTGCCGGAATATGCCGTGATTGATTTGCGCATCGGCCATGAGTCCGGCCTGGAGTTGGTCAAGAAACTGATTTCTCTGGACGACAATACGCAGATCGTGATGCTGACCGGTTTCGCCAGCATTGCTACCGCCGTTGAGGCCATAAAGCTCGGTGCTGTCCATTATTTGACCAAGCCGGCCAATGCCGATGAAATCGTGAGCGCCTTGCATAAAAACGAAGGCGATTCGTCGGTATCGATCAGCGAAACGCCTTTGTCGGTAAAGCGCCTGGAGTGGGAACATCTGCAGAAAGTCCTGATGCAGCATGACGGCAATATATCGGCCGCGGCCAGAGCCCTGCACATGCACCGGCGCACATTGCAAAGGAAACTGGAAAAGCGGCCGGTGCGGGAATAGCCTTATCGGCCGTTATTTTTTCAAGGCCGCTTTCGCCTCGTTCCAGAAAGCATCCAGTTCGGCCAGCTCGCAGTCTCGCAGATCGCGGCCCGACGCCTGCACCTGTTGCTCTATGTATTGAAAGCGCCTGGAGAATTTTTTCGTGCTCTCCTTGAGCGCGATTTCGGGATTGACCTTTAAATGCCGCGCCAGATTCACGGCAACTAACAGCAAGTCGCCGACTTCCTCCTGGATATGCGCCTGATCGCCGGAGCGCCAGGCATCCTTGACTTCATCCAGCTCTTCCATGACTTTATCGAAAACCGGCAGCACCTCGGGCCAGTCGAAGCCGTGGCTGGCGGCGCGGTTCTGGATTTTCTCGCACTGCACCAGGGCCGGCAGATTAATGGCTACGCCCGATAAAACGCTGTCCTGTTCCACGGCCTTGTTTTTCTGCTGTCGTTCCAGGGCTTTTGCCTGCTCCCAGGCCTGTTTGCGTTCCTCATCGCTGGTAAACACCGCATCCGAAAAAACATGGGGATGCCGGCGCACCAGTTTCTCGCAGATCGCCGCCGCGACCTGCTCGAAATCGAACAGGCCGCGTTCCTCGGCGATGCGGGAATGGAAAACCACCTGTAGCAGCAGGTCGCCCAGTTCCGAGCGCAGATCATCCAGATCATTGCGCTCTATCGCATCGGCGACTTCGTAAGCTTCTTCGATCGTATAAGGGATCAAACTGTAAAAATCCTGTTTGACGTCCCACTCGCAGCCGTTTTCCGGGTGGCGCAGGCGGGACATGATGTCCAACAGGTTTTGCGTATTTTTCAGCATGAGGCGTAATTAAAGTGAGGAACCGAAATTCTCGCGATATTTTTCCCTGAACACATCCATGTCAAAGGCATGATTCTGGGTGCCGTGATGTTCGATTTTAATCGCGCCCATTAACGAGGCGATGCGGCCGGTCATTTCCCAGTCCATCTCGTTCATCAAGCCGTATAGAAGTCCTGCGCGATAGGCATCGCCGCAGCCGGTAGGATCAAGCACGGCTTTGGGTTTTGCGGCAGGAATGTTAATGCATTCGCCGCCGGTATAAATCTTGGAGCCATTGGCGCCCAGGGTGACAATCAGCGCTTCGACACGTTCGGAAATTTGCTCCAGAGACAGGCCGGTACGCTGCTGCATCAATTCGGATTCATAATCGTTCAGTGTGACCCAAGTGGCCAGATCCAGAAATCTGGTCAATTCCTCGCCGTTAAACATCGGCATGCCCTGGCCCGGATCGAAGATAAACGGGATGTCCAGTTCGGCAAATTGCTCGGCGTGCATCTGCATGCCTTCCTTGCCGTCCGGCGCCACGATGCCGATGCAGATGTCGCGGTCCACAGGCACGGAGTTCAGATGCGAGAAGTTCATTGCGCCCGGATGAAAGGCCGTGATCTGGTTGTCGTCTTTGTCGGTCGTGATATAGGCCTGGCCGGTATAATGGCCATCCAGTATCCGGATGAATTCGCTGGACAGGCTGTTCTGGCACATCCATTGCGCATACGGTTCGAAATCATGGCCGACCGTCGCCATCGCCAAAGGCTCTTCGCCCAGCAGTTTCAGATTATAGGCAATGTTGCCGGCGCAACCGCCGAATTCACGGCGCATCACGGGAACCAGAAACGATACGTTAAGAATATGGACTTTTTCCGGCAGAATATGGTTTTTAAACTTATCATGAAAAACCATGATGGTATCGTAAGCCATTGATCCGCATATCAGTGCGCTCATTGTGTTCCTCTTATATTAAAATTAAAGTCCAGGTGACTGCTGCCCAAACCAGCGACAGCATAACCGCTGCAGAACCAATATCCTTGGCTCTGCCGGATAATTCGTGATGTTCGAGCCCGACCCGGTCGACGACGGCCTCTACCGCTGAATTCAATAGCTCGACCAGCATGACCAGCACGATACTGCCGATCAGCAGCAGTTTTTCGACAGTGGTTTCACCCAGCCAGACCGCCAGTGGTGTAGTGATGACAAACAGGAGCACTTCCTGCCTGAAGGCTTCTTCATGTGTCCAGGTCGCTTTAAAGCCGGCAGCAGAAAAGAAGCATGCGTTTATCAGCCGTTGAAGGCCTTTTGCATTTTGATTCGCCATTATGTTTCGTTAAGTGATCAAAAACCGCCAATGATACACAATCTATGGGGTAGTTTGGTTACAAACAGCGTAATAAACCGCTCAAACTCTGTACGATTTAAGAAAACCCACGGAAAGTCAAAAGCTTGCAGTTCATATAAACGCGTTATTCGCAAACTTATCCACAGATTTTGTGCATAACTGGCGGGCCGGTTTACTCTTCAATCGACTGACGATAAGCCTCGGCATCCATTAATCGATCCAGGTCGGACGGATCATCCGCTTTAACGCAAAAAAGCCAGGCCTGATAAGCATCGTTATTAACCTGTTCAGGTTCGTCAGTCAGGGCGGCATTGACGGCGACAATTTCGCCGGCAACCGGACTGAATATATCCGATGCGGTTTTAACCGACTCCACGACTGCGCACTGCTCCTGGGCGGCTACTTTGCGCCCCAATTCAGGCAACTCGATATAAACCAGATCGCCCAATTCTCCCTGGGCAAAATCCGTTATGCCGACACGCACTACATTGTCGTTTTCCAGCAGCGCCCATTCATGGGTTTTGGCATATTTCAGGTTTTCCGGCAAATCACTCATGTTCATCTCTCAAAGTAGTGTTTACGTAGCTTGTATTGTTGATTTCAAGGATAACGCGCTATTTTTTAAAAACAACAAAAAAATTCATTTATCCGATACGCTGGCCTTATAATTCGGACAATCTCTACAAGACCCATCAATTCCATGCTTTTCCCTGCCCGATTTAACGCACATTTAATAGCCGTTTTTTTTGCTATCGGTGTTTTTCCCGTCTTTGCCGACGATGACGATAACCGGATTCAGCCCGCACAGGCTACAGCAGGGCAGTCGGCCGTGGTTCTCAGCGATGAAGCGCAGAAATTGTCCGGCCTGGAGTCCGTAACGCTGGCCGCTTCGAATTACCGGCCCGAATTCGCCGCATACGGAAAGGCTGTCGCCATCCAGCCGTTGCTGGCGCTGCGCAGCCAGTATCTGGTCGCGCTGGCCGAACAGAAAAGCGCGGCGGCAAAATTCAAGCTGGCCGAGCAGAGCATCAAGCGCCAGCAGGATTTGTATAACAATGACATCGCCTCGAAACGCAGCCTGCAAAATCAGCAATCGCAATGGCAAACCGACAAGGCCCTGTTGGATGCCTCGCAGTTCCGCATCAAGGCGATTTACGATGAAGCCCTGATCAACTGGGGCAAGGAATTGGCCGATTGGGTTTTATCGCCCGATGCGGGCAAGCTGGCGCCTTTTTTATCGGGCCGGCAAAGCCTGCTTTTAATCACGCTGCCAACCAATACCCATTTGACCGATGACGTTAAGGAAATTTACATTGAACCGTCAGGCATTCGCAGCAAAGCCGTTAAAGCCACGCTCATATCGGCCGCGCCGCAAATCGACGGCGCCGTTCAGGGCGAAAGCTACTTCTTTCAGGCCGATAGCGGCCGCATCAGGCCCGGCATGCGCGTCGCGGCCTGGATTACGCAACAGGATGAAGACCGGGCCGGCGTGATGATTCCCAAATCGGCATTGATCTGGCATCTGGATCAGGCGTTTGTTTATATCAAGACCGACAAGGATCGGTTCAGCCGCCGTCCTGTCACACATTTCTCGGCCACAGCCGACGGTTATTTCATCGGCGGCGGCATCGGCCCCGGCGAGGAACTGGTGACTACGGGCGCGCAAATGCTGTTGTCGGAAGAAATGCGCGGGCAGATTCCCGATGAGGATGATGATTAGCCGGTCATAATTATGCTGTGCATCTAGCCGCATGTCGGCTGAAGCATTCCATCCGACTGAAAATCGTGTAATCGGGAATATTAAAAAAATCATGCTGGCCGCTCTCGTCCGTTTTTCCATCCGCTTCTACGGCATCGTCATCGCCCTTGCCGTCTTGATCCTGCTGTATGGCGGCTACCGTTTTTCCACGGCGGGGCTCGATATTTTTCCGGCCTTTTCGCCCAAACAGGTCATCATTCAAACCGAATCGCCGGGGCTGTCTTCCGAGCAGGTTGAAGTGCTGGTGACGCAGCAGATTGAAATGGCGATCAGCGGCCTGATCGGCATGGAATCGGTGCGTTCCGAATCGATTCAAGGGCTGTCGATTGTGACGGCGATCTTCAATGAAGACAGCGATATTTACCGCAACCGGCAATTGGTTGGCGAGAGGCTGGCTAGCTTGTCGGGACGGCTGCCGCAGGGCATAGGCACGCCCGTGGCGATTCCGCTGTCTTCGTCGTCAGCCACAGTGCTGACGATCGGCTTAAGCTCCGACAGCAAGGATTTGATGACCTTGCGCAGCCTGGTCGACTGGACCCTCGTGCCTCGTCTCCTGTCTGTGCCCGGGGTTGCCGATGTCAATGTGTTCGGCGGCGAGGTCGCGCAATTGCAGATTCAGGTCGATCCCGTGCAACTGCACCGCTTCAATCTGGCGATCGACGACATTATTCAGGCGGCTTCACAAGCGGGCAACATTCAGGGCGGCGGTTTCGTCGAAAACGACAGTCAGCGTTTTACATTACAGGTGACCGGACAACCCGTCACGCCCGAGCAATTCGCCAAAATCCTCGTCAAACGCGACCAGGGGCGCAATATTGCGCTGGGCGAAGTGGCCAGGATCGCCTACGCGCCGGAGCCGCCCATTGGCGCGGCGCAAATCATGGGCAAGTCCGGCATTGTCATGATGGTGATCGGCCAATACGGCGCCAATACCCTGTCCGTGTCCAGGCAGGCGGAGCAGGCGCTGAAAGAGTTCGAGCCTATTTTCAGCAAGCAGGCCATTACGTTCCATTCGCACCTGTTCCGGCCTGCCGATTATATCGAAACGTCGCTGTCCAATCTGTCGGGGCATTTGCTGATCGGCGGTTTGTTCGTGCTCATTATTCTGTACCTGTTTCTGTTCAATTTCCGCACGGCGTTTATTTCCGCGCTGGCCATTCCGTTATCGCTGATCAGCGCCGTCATCGTCCTGCTGGAAGCCGGGATCAATCTCAATATCATGGTGCTCGGCGGCCTGGCGATCGCCTTGGGCGAGGTCGTCGATGACGCCATCATCGATACCGAGAATATTTTCCGACGCTTGCGCGAGAACCGCTTGTCGGACCGGCCGCTGCCTGTGGCCGATGTCGTTTACCAGGCCTCACTGGAGGTGCGCAGTTCGGTCGTTTATGCGAGCTTTATCGTGGCGCTGGTGTTTGTGCCGCTGCTGACCTTGAACGGCGTGGCAGGGCGCTTGTTTGCGCCGCTGGGTTATTCCTACATTCTGGCTATTCTGATGTCGCTGCTGGTGGCGCTGACCTTGACGCCGGCCTTGTGCTACGCGCTGCTTGGCCGCCATGCCGGCGATGATGAGCCGCCGCTGATCAGACGCATCAAGCCGCGCTATGGCGCCGCGTTGAATTTTGTGATCGGGCATTTCAAGGCAGTCATGGCCGTCAGCATGACTGTGTGCTTCATTGGCCTGCTGGCGTTTTTCGCCCTCGACAGCAAGTTCCTGCCCGAATTGCGCGAGGGGCATTATATTGTCCATACGACCAGCATGCCCGGCACGTCCCTGCAGGAGTCGCTGAGAATCGGCAGCAAGCTGACCGAGCAATTCATGAAGATTGAAGGCGTTGAGTCGGTATCGCAATGGGCCGGGCGGGCCGAACGCGGCGCCGACACCTACGGCAGCCATTACAGTGAGTACGAGGTTCGCCTCAAACCCATGCCGGGATCGGAACAACAGCAGGTCCTGGACAGGCTTAGAACCATTCTGAGTGATTTTCCAGGCATTTTATTCGAAGCCAATACTTTTTTGACGGAGCGGGTGGACGAGACCATTTCCGGTTATACCTCGCCGGTCGTCGTCAATATTTACGGCAATGACCTGACGGTTCTTGACGACAAGGCCCAGGCGCTGGCCGAGATTATGCGCAGCATTCCCGGCGCCGCCGATGTGCAGTTGCGCTCGCCGCCCGGCACGCCGCTGGTGCAAATCGATCTGGATCTGGACCAGCTCGGTTTCTGGGGCATATTGCCGTCGCAGGTCATCAATACCCTGCAGGCCGCCTATGAAACGCATGTCGTCGGCAAGCTCGCCCAGGGCAATAAAATCTTCAATATCGCCGTGGCCCTGGCGCCGGAGTTAAGAAAGCAGCCCGAATCGATTGCCCAATTGCCGATCAGGACTCAGGATGGCAGCCTGATCATGTTGGCGCAGGTCGCAGAGATCAGGCATGCGGCCAGCCGCTACAACATCCTGCATCAGGGCGCGCAACGCCGGCAGACCGTTACCTGCAATATCATCGACCGGGACCTGGATGACTTCATGCGGGAGCTTAAAGCGCGCGTGCTGAAAGAGATTCCGTTCTCGGTCGATGTTTACCCCGAATTCACCGGTGCGGCAACCGAGCAGGCCCATGCCCGTAACGAGCTGATTCTGCATGCCGTGCTGGCCGGCGCCGGCGTGCTGATCTTTATTTATATCGCCATAGGCAGCTTTCGCCACGTCCTGCTGACCTTGGCCAATCTGCCGTTTGCCCTGATCGGCGGCGTTGCCGCGGTTGTATTGACCGGCGCGACGCTGTCGGTCGGCTCGGTTGTCGGTTTCATCACCCTGTTCGGCATCACCGCGCGCAACAGCATCATGCTGCTGTCGCACTACCGCTATCTGGTCGAAGTCGAGGGGAAAAACTGGAATCTGGAGACGGTCATGCAGGGCGCCCAGGAGCGCTTGCCGTCCATTTTGATGACGGCGCTGGTGACCGGCTTGGCCATGTTCCCGATTGCCTTCAACAGCGACAATCCGGGACGCGAGATCATGGGGCCGATGGCGGCGATTATTATCGGCGGGCTGGCGTCTTCCACGCTGTTGAATTTGCTGCTATTGCCCGGCGTATTGCTCAGGTTCGGGAAATTTAAAAACTAGCTGACGTTGTGCATTTCTGTAGGGTATGCACCGCATACCTTCTTCCAAGCTCGCCGGCTTGTGCGATTCTGGAAAGGTACGCAATGCGTACCCTACGACAGCGATTCGTACCTGCCACTACCGGCGGCGCGGGCAATACGGTAATTTACAACTGCAGTATTAGATGCGAAGCAAGTTGTTTCGGGTCGAATACCCGCAAAGGGCACAAGTGAATTCGACCCCGCAGGGACTGATCAAACAGAAAAACTTTCGCCACAGCCGCAGGTAGCTTTGACATTGGGATTGTTGAACTGAAACGCCGCATTGATGCCTTCACGGCGATAATCGACCTCGATGCCGTCAATCACAGGCAGGTCGGCTTGCTGAACGATGATTTTAACGCCGAAGTTTTCAAAGACGACGTCGTTTTCAGCCAGAGCGTCGGCATAATCAAGCGCGTAAGCGTAACCGGAGCAGCCCGATTTTTTGACGCCGAGCTTTAAGCCGATGCCTTTGCCGCGTTTTTCAAGTTGTTTTTTGATTTGATTCGCTGCGTTTTCCGTTAATGAAACAGACATAATGACCTCTTGGTACTTTATCCTTTATATCAAGGATTTCAATAATTCAATGAATTTGCTCACGTCATCAGCCGTATTGGCTTGTCCAAGGCTGACGCGAATGGCGCTTTTGGCCAGTTCGGGCTCAACGCCCATGGCCGTCAGCACGGCGCTGGGCTCTCTTGCGCCGCTGGCGCAGGCCGAGCCGCTGGAGACGGCGACATTTTTCTGGTCCAGCTTCATGAGCAGCAATTCGCCGTCGAGTCCGTCGATGCCGAACTGGACGGTATTGGGCAATCGCTGAGCCTGACGGGCAAAAATAGTTAAGCCGGGGATAGCCATCAAGCCGTCTTCGAGCTGTTCCCTTAAAGCCAGCAGATTTCGGCTGCGTTCGGCAAGTTCCACTCTCGCCAGTTCCGCTGCCTTGCCAAAGCCGATGATAGCTGCGACATTTTCGGTTCCGGCTCTCAGGTCCTGCTCCTGGCCGCCGCCCAACAATAGCGGATTGATTGGGACGTCTTTTTCGAACACCAGGGCGCCGCAGCCTTTCGGTCCGTAAATTTTATGGCTGGACAGAGACATCAAGTGCACGCCAAGCTCATTGAAGTCTACCGAGATTTTTCCTAAAGCTTGCACTGCATCCGTGTGAACGAGGACCCGATGCTCCCTTAATTGCCGCGCGTATTTGGCAATATCCTGGATAACGCCGGTTTCATTGTTTGCCAGCATGAAAGAGGCCAGGCCGGGCTTGCGCCTGATAACATGATCCAGGGCTTCTTGCGTAATCAGCCCGTCGCTGTCGACGTCGATAATGGCAAGTTCTCGTCCCTGGCTTTTCAAGCGCTGGGCCGGCTCAGCAATGGAAGGGTGCTCGATGGCTGAAATGGCAAGTCCGGTTTCGGATCCGCCTGCCGCCAGGGCCAGATTGTTGGCTTCCGTGCCGCCGCTGGTAAAAATGACTTGCGCAGGCTGTGCGCCAACCAGTGAAGCAACCTGCTCACGGGCCGTCTCTATGGCGCTTCGGGCAACTCGGCCTTGACGATACAGGCTGGAAGGATTGCCGTAGAAGGTGGTCAGAAAAGGCAGCATGGCATCCAACACCCGTTCATCTATCGGTGTCGTCGCGTTATGATCGAGGTAGATCATTTAATTTAAGCGCTGACTCCATTTTGACGATGAACGACAATGACATGCTGAGCCTCCTGTTCCTGCCTTCTGGCAACTTCCTGAATCTGATGTCTTTCCAGAAGCACGCCCAGGCTGATGTCTGTCAGATAATGGCGAATCTGCTCGCTCAGGCCCATCCACAGGTCATGGGTTAAACAGGCCTGGTTATTCTGGCAGTTGCCTTCACCGCCGCATTTGGTTGAATCGAGCGGTTCGTCCACAGCGGAAATAATATCGGCAATATTAATCTCGCTGGCCTTGCGGCTGAGTTTATAGCCGCCGCCCGGCCCGCGTACGCCTTTTACCATGCCGGCACGGCGCAGACGCGCGAATAATTGTTCCAGGTAAGACAGGGAAATAGTTTGACGAGTAGCAATTTCAGTTAGGGTAACCGGCTTTTTTTGGCTGTGAAAAGCCAAATCCAGCATAGCAGTTACGGCGTAGCGACCTTTAGTGGTTAAGCGCATAAGACCATCCTTTACAAATACAATAAGTTCTCATTGCTATAACTATACTTAACCCAGCAAAATAGTCAACTTTTAAAAGGTTAATATTTTTGTGGTCAAATCGTGACCGCTATTGAAGTATTAAGCTATTATAATCATATACTTAAGACTATCTTAAGAAAGGATTGTCAGTCCAACGAAAAGGCTGGCGGTTTGTATGAATTGATGACAGGATAAATATATTTATGCCTCCGGATATATCGTCAATCCGGAGGCATAAATCATTTATTAAATCTCTTCTCTTTTGTCTTTTACATAGCTGTCTTCGATTTCGCAGCCTTCCAGATCAGGCACCGGCGGTTGCGAGTAGGCGATGCCGGCATCATTCAGCGCTTTTTTCATGGTTTCTATCTGCTCGTCCAGCACATGAATATGATCGAGCATGCGGTTGATTGCGTTAGCGATAGGGTCCGGCATGTCTGCCGTCGCGCCATAGGCATCGAAGCCCATCTTGCTGGCGATCGCATCGCGCCCCGGTGTTGATTTTTTGGCTTTTGAGTCAACAATATGGCCAGGAATGCCGACTATCGTTACGCCAGGCGGTACGGATTTCAGTACGACCGAATTCGAGCCGATGCGGGCGCCTTGCCCTATTTCGATAGGTCCTAGAACCTTTGCGCCGGCGCCTATGACCACGCCGTTGTGCAGCGTCGGATGGCGCTTGCCTTTCTGCCAGGTCGTGCCTCCCAGCGTGACGCCGTGATACAGCGTGCAGTCATCGCCGATCACGGCGGTCTCGCCTATCACGACGCCCATGCCGTGATCGATAAAGAAGCGCCGGCCTATTCTGGCGCCGGGATGGATTTCGATGCCTGTCAGCCAGCGGCTGATATGGGAAATAAAGCGCGCCAGCCATCTGAAGCCGGCGTTCCAGCAATAATGGCTGAGGCGGTGAATCAAAATGGCGTGTATGCCGGGATAAGCCGTAATGACCTCAAAGACGGATTGCGCCGCCGGATCCCGTTCGAAAACGCACAGAATGTCTTCTTTCAATCTGCTGAACATATCATTGATTCCTTTTATGGCCCTGAGACATTCTCAAGATACCTCTGAGGATATCCACCTCTTTAGTATCGAGCTGTGCACGATTAAAAAGCCTGCGCAGGCGCCGCATGATCGATTTTGATTTGTCGGGATGCATGAAGCCGATATCGGTCAAGGCTTCGTAGAGATGGTCATAGAACATCTCCATCTGCGCCGTCGTGGCCAGAGGATCTTCACCCTTGTCGCCGATCATGATCTCGTGCGATTGGCCAGAGGCGACGAATAATTCATAGCAGATCACCTGCACGGCCGCGGCAAGATTCAGCGAGCTGTATTCGCTATTGCAGGGGATGCGCAGCAGGTAGCGGCACAGGTCCAGTTCATGGTTTTTCAGGCCGGAGTTTTCACGGCCAAAGATAATGGCCGCTTTGGCCGTCTGCGCCTCAATAGCGAGCTTTTCGGCGCATTGCCGGGGCGTCAATTCCGGCCAGCTGATGGTCCGGCAACGGGCGCTGGCGCCGATGACCAGTTGGCAGTCGGCAATGGCTTCCTCCAGGCTTTGGCAGACCGTTGCCCGCGCAAGTATGTCATCGGCGCCGGATGCCCGCGAGGTTGCATCGGCGCTCGGAAAAATTTTAGGCGCAACCAACGACAGATTAGTCATTTTCATATTCTTCATGGCCCGGGCAACGGCGCCTATGTTGCCCGGATGCGAAGTTTCGACCAGAACGATTTTGATATTAGACAGCAACGTGTTGTCTCTTCATGGAAAAAAGAGCCAATTTTAGCAAAAGATTTGGTATGCTATGGAGGTTTTCTACTCGCTCATTATAAATTCAGCCTATGCAACCAATGCTTAATATTGCCGTCCGCGCTGCAAGAAGCGCCGGCGACCTTATCGTACGCTCATCCGACAATGTCGGGCGTTTGCGCATCAACCAAAAAAGCAGGAATGACTTTGCCAGTGAGGTCGACCAATTGGCCGAACGGGAAATCATCAATATCATCAGAACTGCTTATCCCGATCATGCTATCCTGGCTGAAGAAAGCGGCGCGCATAAAGGCAATGATTTTGTCTGGGTGATCGACCCGCTGGATGGCACGACAAATTTTCTGCACGGTTTTCCTCAATACGCTGTTTCCATTGCCTTGGTGCATAAAGGCAAAATCGAAGTCGGCGTCGTCTACGATCCGCTGCGCGATGAATTATTCACTGCCAAACGCGGCAGCGGCGCAATGCTGAACAGCCGCCGCATCAGGGTGACAGCCCAGGCCGGCTTGACAGGCGCGCTGATCGGCACAGGCTTTCCTTTCAAAAATCTGCAGCATCTTGATGCCTATCTGGGCATGTTTCGCGCCATGTCGGATTCGGCCGGTATCCGCCGCGCCGGCGCTGCAGCGCTGGATCTGGCTTATGTGGCCACCGGGCGTCTCGATGGCTTTTGGGAAATCGGCCTGCGCGAGTGGGACATGGCGGCGGGCATCCTGTTGATCAAGGAAGCCGGCGGCGTCGTCACCGATTTTTCCTTCAATGATAAATACATGGAGTCGGGCAATGTGATTGCCGGCAATCCTAAAATGCATCAAATCATGTATCAGGCGATCGAGCCGCATGTGACGCCGGCTCTGAAATAACAATCCGGATAAACCACGAAGAACACGAAGTTTTCTTTGATTTTCTTCGTGACCTTCGTGGTTGATGGCAGGGTGTTTCCGGTTGTCAGGCTCCTTGTCAGACAGCCGGAGAAAGGCTTTAGTAGGTCAGCGTCAGCCCGACGTTGAACGAGCGGCCCATGCCGGGCACGGCAGTCCCTGGTACGCTCTTTTCCCCGATGTAAGTGCCGCCTAGCGGCAGCGCATAGTTTTTATCCAGCAAATTGTCTATGCCGGCATCGACGCGCATGTGCTTCCAACTGTAGCTGCTGCGCAGATTCAGCAATGCGTAACCAGCGGTTTTCGGTTCCAGGCGCACATCCTGCACATGGTTTTTGGCATCGACGATCTGAGTTTCGATTGTATTGGTCCAGCCGCCCAGCCGGTGGTCCAGTGCGACCAGCGCATTGAACGGCATCTGCTGGTACAGGTTGCCGCCCGTGTCGTTATTTTGACCTCTTACGTAGCTCATGACGGCTCTGCCGGTCAGGCTGCCGTATTTGCTGGAATCCAGCAGCCGTTTCTGGCCGGACACATCGACGCCGAACAGATGGGCTTCAAAGTTGTTCAGCTGCAGCAGATTAAAACCGCCCATCGCCGGGCTGGCGCAGGTCATGCCGTTGGCCGGCTGACAGAGTTCGGCATCGATATAATTGTCGACGTTGGTGTAAAAAGGCGTGACCTTGACCTGCCAGTCTTCCTGATTGGCATCGTGCCAGTCGGCAGTCGCGCTGATGGTGTGAGCAACCTCGGGCTGCAGGTTGATATTGCCCACATAGCCGTTACCATCGCCGACCCAGTTGTTCATGAACATATTCATCGGCATGACCATCATGCCCATGCGGGTGCCGCGCGACCAGGCATAGCGCTCGTACAGGCTGGGCGAGCGCGTTTTTCTGGCGACGCCGAATTCATAGGTCTGCATATCGTTGAAGGTGTAACGCGCCAGAGCCGTCCAGTCGATATTGACATCGGTGCGCTTGTGTTTGGTATTGTTGAAGGCGGTGGCTTCCGGCGTCAGCTTGCCGTAGTCCATGACATCGCCGGTATCCATTTCCACGCCGCCGACGCGGATGCCGACCTGGGTCAGCCATTGGGCGTTCCAGCGGGCTTCCCATTCGGTAAACACATCCAGCCGGTCGCGCTTGCCTTCAAAAATGTTCCAGAAGGGGCCGGAGCCCTGCATCATTTTCATCGGGTCGGTACCGATCGGATCCCACCAGTCGTTCAGGCGATAGCGCTGATATTCGCTGCCGACGGTCAGCAGATGTTTGTCGGTTATATCGATGTTGGCTTTGACCATCAGGCCCTGGTTGATGCCATGCGTATCCATGGGCATGGTCCGGCCTGATTCGCCGCCTTTGTCCTTCAGGAAGTTCATCTTGTGCCGGGCGTCTTCATGATAGGCGCGCGTTTCCAGGATACCCCAGTCGAACTGGCTTTTGGTGGAGATATTGGCGAACCAACTGTCATCGCCGACCATGTCCATGCGCACGTTAGGAAAGCCCTGATAGGGGATGTTTTGCTGGCCTACCTTGATGACGGCTTGATGCCGGTCGTTGCGCAAGGCCAGTGATAATGACTGGTTTTCAGACCGATAGAGCGAAGAGGCGACTACGTCATTGCCGTTGATTCTATTGGCGGTTGTGAAATCGCCGCCGGCTTTGTAATTGCGCGACTGCACCGAAGACCCCGTGTAAGTCAGCGACGCGTTCTCGTTGGCTATCGAAGCGGAAATATTGCCGCCGTATGCGTCGCCGTTGCTGCGGTAGAAGCCTGACATCTGACCCCTGATCAAAGGCGCCTCGCCGTCCTCGGCAAATTCGGGATCGGCCGAATTGACGCGAATCGTCCCGCCGATGCTGTCGCCGCCGAGGCTCACCGGCGTGATGCCGGCCAGTATCTGGGCGCTCAGAACGCTGGACGGCGCTACATAAGAAAGCGCCGGATTCATATGATTGGCGCAGGCCGAAATCAAATTCATGCCGTCTACTTGCACCCGTAACCGGTCGTCCGCCATACCATGCAGAATGGGCCGGCTTGAAATGCCGCCACCGCCGGAAAGACTCATGCCGGGCACGTCGCTGAACATTTTGGCCGTATCGCTGATAGCCGTCCTGGATAGCGCTATCTTGGAATGGTCGAGATAAGAGCCGAAAGGTACATCGATATTCGATGCCTGGCCTTTGATGATCATCGTATCCAGAACCATGGCGTCGTCCGCGTTTGTAGTCTGTTCTTTGTTCTGGCTGGCGTTGACGTCGGCTTTATCCGCAGTTACAGGTTCGGCAGCAATCCCGCTTCCTAAATAACTCGCTCCCAATAATAGTACATACTTCTTCATTTTTACTTATTTATTAGTTAATAACTTTCTAATAATAAGCATTTTTCATACCATAATATTCAGCCGCTCATCGGATTTAGTATTTGCTTATATAATATAAAGATATCTAATTAAAAATGTAAATAAACACTGACATATAAGTAATATTGGGATCACATTTGTGGCAAATGACCTATTTTTATGTGTTAAATAACATAGTTTAATTATTTTCAATAAATCGTACGGATAGAGGGCGGTCGTGTTTTGCCGGGCGTAAAAGGGCAGCTTGATAGGCCTCAGCAAGAGGCTTTGATGGTTTGGATGGGCCGGCGGAATAGAATTTTTTACTGATGTTACGCCGTTGCAGGGGGATTACTTATGTCCTGCACGGCATTCGATCCGAAACACTGTTATTTTAAAGAGGTCATTAAGTGCGAATACCCTAAAGGGCACAAGTGAATTCGCACTTACGCCGATCTGGTCATGATATCAGTGAAGACGACCGGCGGCCATGTTGGTCCGGATTATTGGCCGGGGCAGGGGATGAAGCCCATGTCTGACTAGCGGATCAGTCCGGTATCTAAACCGGGGAATAATAAAGCGTCCTTGCGGTACGGCTTGTTAAAAAAGCTCCAGCGCCATCATCAGCGCATCTTCGCGGCCATTTTCAGCCGGATAATAGCCTTTCCTGATGCCTATTTCGTTGAAGCCCATGTTTTCATACAGGGCGATAGCGTTTTTGTTGGAAGGCCGCACTTCCAGGAAAACGGTTTCGGCCCGTTCCCTTGCCGTTTCAATCAGATGCTCCAGCAGCTTCCGGCCAATGCCTTGGCCTTGCTCGGCAGGATCTACGCAGAGGTTCAGAACATGCGCCTCGCCGACGGCGATGGAAGCGATACAATATCCCAGCACTTTATCCTGCTCTTCGCAAACCCAGCAATCATAGCGCGCTTTCAGGCAATCCTTGAAAATGTCCTCCCCCCATGGGAATGGATAGCCTCTTTTTTCGATGGCTGCCACGCTGGGCAGATCGGATACAGCCATTCTCCTGATACGCATTAAATCCTTTCTACTCATGGAGTCGGGAAACACCTTGGCATAGAATTCCCTGTCCGCATCATAAACCAGCCAATTTTTTATCTTGTCTAACATTGCCCGCATAATCAACCTTCTGTGTACGTCTTCATCGCCAACTGTAAATCCATCCAGGCTTTGCGCTTGTCCGGCAGTGACCTTAACAAATAGGCGGGATGATAAACCACAACGACCGGCGTTTCATCTAAAGTATGCACTTTGCCTCTGAGCTTGGCTAGCGGGGCCTCGGTTTTTAACAAGGCCTGGGCGGCAATGCGGCCTACAGCCAGGATGATCCTGGGCTGGACAAGCGCCCGCTGCCGCTGCAGATACGCATGGCAGGCGTCAATCTCGTCCGGTTTGGGGTCGCGATTGCCGGGCGGCCGGCATTTCAAAATATTGGCGATGAAGACATCGTCCCGGGCCAGTCCCAGCGCCCGCAGCATTTCCGTCAGCAGCTGCCCGGCCTTGCCGACAAATGGCTGGCCTTGCAGATCTTCGCTCTGCCCGGGCGCTTCGCCGATCACCATCCAGTCGGCCTGTTTATTGCCGGTGCCGAAAACGGTCTGGGTGCGCGTCTCGCACAAGGCGCATTTCCGGCACGCCGCCACTTCGGCTTGCAGAGACTCCCAGTTATCCGGTCCGGGGTGCGCCGGCTCATGATCTGCCGGCGCTAGTGCGGCAGTCTCCGGCGCTGCATTATCAATGAGCAGCTGCTCATCCCTGCCGGGCGCAGGCGCGGCTCTGGGAACCCAGACATCGATGCCCATCGCCTCCAGATATTGCAAGCGCAGCGCGTTATCCATGACAGTTCACTATAAAAGGCTAAACATCACCTTTCTGCGGATGCCGGCGCTGATTCGGCGTCTGCAGCTTATTGATGGCGTTGACATAGGCTTTCGCCGAAGCAATCACGATGTCGGTATCGGCGCCCAGGCCGTTGACGATGCGGCCTGCTTTTTCAATGCGTACCGTGACTTCGCCCTGGGCGTCGGTGCCGTTGGTAATGTTGTTGACTGAATAAAGCTCCAGCGAGGCGCCGGATTGCACGACCTCTTCGATGGCTTTAAGGCTGGCATCGACAGCGCCGCTGCCGCTGGCCTTGCCCATGATTTCCTGATTGTCGATGCGCAAGGCAACCGTCGCGTTAGGGATTTCGCCGGTTTCGGAACAGACCTTCAGCGAAATCAATTTGACATGTTCGTCTTCGGCTTCGAACCCGACTTCCGATATCAGCGCCTGCAGGTCTTCGTCGAAGATTTCGTGCTTTTTGTCGGCCAGTTGCTTGAAGCGGAAAAAGGCATCGTTCAACTCTTCTTCGGAAGAGAATTCAAAGCCCAGTTCGGTCATGCGGCTCTTGAAGGCATTGCGGCCGGAGTGTTTGCCCATGACCATGCGGTTGGCTGTCCAGCCTACATCCTCGGCGCGCATGATTTCGTAAGTTTCGCGGCTTTTCAGCACGCCGTCCTGGTGAATGCCGGATTCGTGCGCGAAGGCATTGGCGCCGACGATGGCCTTGTTGGGCTGCACAGGAAAGCCGGTAATCGACGAGACCAGTTTTGAGCAGGTGACGATCTCGCGCGTATCGATGCCTGTCTGGCAGGCAAACACATCCTGACGGGTGCGGACCGCCATGACGACTTCTTCCAGCGAGGCATTGCCGGCGCGCTCGCCCAGGCCGTTGATCGTGCATTCGATCTGGCGTGCGCCGTTCATGACCGCAGACAGGGAATTGGCAACAGCCAGCCCCAGGTCATTATGGCAATGGACCGAGAAAATGGCCTTGTCCGAATTCGGGATACGCCTGATCAGGTTGGCGATCGTCTCGCCGAACTGCTGCGGAATACTGTAGCCGACCGTATCGGGGATGTTCAGCGTCGTGGCGCCGGCATCGATGACGGCCTCAAGAATACGGCACAGGAAGTCTTCCTCCGAGCGTCCGGCGTCCTCGGCCGAGAATTCGACATCGTCGGTATACTGCCTCGCGCGTTTCACGGCCCGGACCGCATACTCGATCACTTGCTCCGGCTGCATCTGCAGTTTCATCTGCATATGGATCGGCGATGTCGCGATAAACGTATGGATACGCGAACGGTTGGCGTCTTTAAGCGCCTCGCCGGCGCGATCGATATCCTTGTCCAGCGCTCTGGCCAGACCGCATACGGTACTGTCTTTCACGGCTTTGGCTACGGCCTGAACGGCTTCGAAGTCGCCAATGCTGGCGATAGGGAAGCCGGCTTCGATAACATCTACTCTCAAACGTTCCAGCGCCTTGCCAATCCTGACTTTCTCATCACGCGTCATTGATGCGCCTGGGCTTTGTTCGCCATCGCGCAAGGTAGTATCGAATATAATTAACTTGTCTTTCATAGGGGCTCCATGCATGGAGAACTATCAGCGGTTCCGCTGATAGCGATTAGTAAAGAGGGTTTAAACAAAGTAAGAGAGAAGAATGCGCCCGTCAGGGCAGGAATCTTAAAGATAGACACAGCAATGCGCGCGGCCCTGGCCCGTCAGGCAGGGTGACAGTAAAAACGTTGTTAAAAGGCATAACGGGCTGGATGGACATGATCATGACTATACGCGAATGACACGGGGCTCTCAAGCAGATTTTTTACGGTTTGCGCCCCTGCAGCCGGCGCTTGCGCATGACCAGCGTAATGACCGGACCTGAAATCGCGTACGCCAAAAATAATGCAAACAGCATGATCTGAGGCTGCGCCATCACGAAAGCGATGCCCAGCATAACGGCAGTGGCCACAACAAATGGCACTTTGCCTTTCAAGTCGATTTCCTTGAAGCTGGAATAGCGGAAGTTGCTGACCATCAGCAATCCCGTGCTGATCATCAACACGATGGCGACATATTTAAGCATTTCAATGTCATAGCCATATTCCAGGCAGATCCAGATAAACCCGGCCGGAATGGCGGCCGCAGCCGGGCTGGGCAACCCCTGAAAATAGCGCTTGTCGGCAGATTCGACCTGGGTGTTGAAACGCGCCAGTCTTAAGGCGCCGCCGGCCATATGGACGAAGGCCGCGAACAGGCCCAGCTTGCCGAGGCTGGAAAAAGCCCACATATACATGACCAAGGCCGGCGCCGCGCCGAACGAAATCATGTCCGACAGACTGTCGTATTGCACGCCGAATTCGCTCTGCGTATTAGTCAGGCGCGCCACGCGGCCATCGAGCCCATCCAGCACCATCGCAACGAAAATCGAAATGGCTGCGGTTTCGTACCGGCCGCCCATCGCCGAGGTAATGGCATAGAAGCCGGCAAACATGGCTCCCGTAGTAAACAGGTTAGGCAACAGATAAATGCCGCGGCGGCGGCGATTAGGGCGCTTTTCAGAAGTCATAAAGGTCAATCGGTCCTTGCTTTGTCTATAAATAAAAAACAGTGCGCGGAATTATACAATGAGCCTATCGGACGGGCATAAATTAATAACCGGCGCCGGGCAATGAGCCGGCACTTCCATACAGGCAGTATCGGTTAGTACTATGACAACTTTATGTCCGGTTTCTTTAGATCATCGGGTATTGTTTCGATCCTCATATCGAGGGCGTCCGCTGAGCTCAATCGGTATCACACAGGAATAGCCCATAGGCCTCTTGGCCAAGTATTGCTGATGATAGTCCTCGGCGTAGTAGAATTCACCGGCCGGCCGAATTTCGGTTGTTATTTCCCCGAGCCCTGCCTCTGTGAGGCGCTGCTGGTAATGGTCCCTTGACTCAAGCGCCTCCTCGAATTGCTCCCGAGTGTAAGTGTATATGCCTGAGCGATATTGCGTGCCAATGTCAGGGCCTTGGCGCATGCCTAGGGTTGGATCGTGGGCTTCCCAGAACAGCTTCAGCAGTTCGCTATACGAGGTCAAAGCCGGATCGTAAATGACCTTCACGACTTCGGCATGGCCGGTCAGTCCCGTGCAGACTTCCTCGTAAGTCGGGTTGGGCGTATAGCCGCCGCTGTAGCCGACAGCCGTGCTGTATATGCGGGGATGTTCCCAAAACTTTCGTTCGGCGCCCCAAAAGCAGCCCAGGCCAAACAAGGCCTGCTCCATGCCGGGCGGGAATGGCGGCAGGATCGGATTGCCGGTAACGAAGTGATGATTGGTGACGGGCATCGGTGTATCACGGCCGGGCAATGCGTTCGCCGGGTCTGGCAGTACGAGCTTTTTTGATGAGATAATCATAGCTATAGCCCTTCGTAGGTGGATTAGGAACTGTTTGAACACAGGTTACTCTGATCTGATATGAGAATAAAGCACATACAATTAACTGGAGAATCATGATAGAGCAAGATGTTTTGCGCCGCTTTTTATTCGAAGACATGGGCGTGCGTGGTGAATGGGTCAAGCTGAGGGATAGCTGGCAAGCGGCGAAGGCGCATCAGCAAGGCCCGCAAAACGTGATGCAGCAGTTGGGGCAGGCGCTGGCGGCTGTCACGATGCTGTCCGCGACCGTCAAATTCAGAGGCTCGATGATTATGCAGGCGCAGGGCGACGGCGATCTGAAAACGCTGGTAGCGCAGTGCACGCATGACCGAAAAATCAGAGGGCTGGTAAGAAGCGCCGACCTTGTGTCAGGTAGTACGCTGGAGCAGATGTTCGGACACGGGCGCCTGGTGCTGACCATAGAGCCTGAAAATGCCGAGCCTTACCAGGGCATCGTGCCGCTGCAGGGTGCAGGTCTTGCAAATGCCCTGGAAACTTATTTTACGCAGTCGGAGCAGTTGCGCACCCGGCTGTGGCTGTTCGCCAATGAGATGCAGACGGTCGGTTTGCTGTTGCAGGAGCTGCCGGCTCAGCAGAGTTACCGGTCTGATTGGGACCACATCGAAATGCTGGCAAACACCGTGACTGAGCAGGAGCTGATGACGCTCGATTGCGGACAGATGCTGCATCGCCTGTTTCATGAGGAAAAAGTCAGGCTGTTCGATTCCGAGCCGGTTGAATTCAAATGCGCCTGTTCCCGCGAAAGACTGGAGCGGACCCTGTTGGCGCTCGGGCGGGCGGAGCTGGAAAGCATTTTGAACGAGCGGGATGTCATTGAAGTGGGTTGCGAATTCTGCGGTGCACATTATCGTTTTGACAAGGTTGACGTGGAAGGCATTCTGTCCCAAGAGAAGACAGCGAATGGGCCCGAAACGCGGCATTAATAGCATCGTCATGAAGCGAGGACTCCGCCTAATCGGCCTGCTGGCGCTGGCCTTCTCATTGACCGGCTGCATTTACTGGCTGCGAGCCTATCAGACTTATCTGCAAATGGGCGAATTCGACCGCTACTTTAGCGTGGCGGCGGCCGATGATTTCACGCTGGAATTTAAAAAGCCGATCATGTACAGCCAGGATTTTGTATCGCTGGCCAAGCTGTATCCCAGCGAGAATGATGCAACTCCGGAAGGGCGGCGCTTCCGGTACTGGTTTCGCAAGGTTGACAGCCACAACCAGGTGATTAAGCCGGAGATCAAGTTTTATTCCGAATTGACCTTCAACAAGGAAGACCGCATCACCTCCTGGTCTTTCTCGCCTTTGTTCCTGCAAATAGCGCCACCGAAGTTTCTGGAAGTGTCGCTGCGTTCGATCGGCGGCGCCGAGATCGATAAGGAAAAACAGCAGCTCCGCGCCAATACTGACCTGCTAGAAAAAATTTCCGCCGATCTGCCCAGAAAACCGGCAGTTATCGCGCATTTGGGCGCGCCGCTGGAAGTGCAGGTGGAAAAAGAAAATGAAGTGTATATCTATCATTTTCTGCTGGAAACCCATGGCATAGAAGAGGGCTATGAAGACCGCGCCTTAAGCGAGGTAAAACTGACTTTCGATAAATCGACCCAGGAGCTGGTCAGAATGGCCGGGCGTTTCGCGGGCCTTAAGGTATCGATCAATTACCGGAAGTTTCTTGATAATGCCAGTGAATCGGCAAAAGCTTCATAAACCGGCGTATCTGCGCCTCGCTCGTCAATTTTTAAAAGCCTTGGCGAGCGCCTGCTTTCAGCCGGCGCCATCTCCATCTCCATCTCCATCAATGCGATTCGAATCGCAACAGAAGATGCGCACTCATTAAGCAATATCGACAGGTGAATGAGAGGGATTTATGGACATTCAGAATGAACAATTAGCGTGTAGGCTGGGTTGCTAAAAGCTGCGGTGCTTGGCGTGGCAAACGGGATATAATCGTCCTTGCGTAACATCATTTTTAAGAAATGTTGTTTGTCCAATGATCGGTTCGATTTCTAATTGAAATGCGGCGCTGATGAAAAAAGCGACCAGCGTCTTAAGGACATGGCTTTTTTAAGGCGGTCGGTAGCCATTTGCATAGCCGCCTCACGAGGAGGAATATTTTGCCTTTGGGAAATTTCCAAAACTTTTTCCGTATTTTGTCTGACTTTTTCCTCTATGGTTTGTAATGCGGTTGTTACCATCGCGCCGTGGTACTCTTCCGCGCCGCAGATAACGCCGCCTGCGTTGGCAATGAAGTCAGGAATGCACATGACGCCTTTTTCAAACAATTGCTTTTCAGCGCCATCGGTAACCGGAATATTGGCGCCTTGCACAATCAAGCGGGTTTTGAGCCGGTGTACATTGTCTTCATTAATAACATCGGGACGGGCGGCAGGGATCCAGATATCGCATTCTATATCGATAATCTCGTCCAGTTCCAGGCGTTTGCCATCAGGATAATCGGCAACACTTTTGCCTGCATCTTTAAGCGCGAACAGCGCTGATATGTCCAAACCTTCCGGGTTGTAGATAGTGCCGCGGCTGTCATTGGCGGCAATTAATTTGGCACCCTGTCCGGATAAAAACCGGGCGGCATGCTTGCCGACAGAACCGAAGCCCTGAATCACGACTGTCGCATCTTTTAAATCAAAATTCAAATAACGCAAGGCAACGTCTGCCGCGTGATATACGCCCCAGGCTGTCGCACCGATTTCATCCAAAGGAATGCCGCCCAGCTCTCTTGGCAAGCCGATAGCTCGGCCGTTTTCGTCCTTGACCCAGGCCATGCATTCTTCATCTGTACCCATATCCGGTCCAAAGATATAGGATTCTTCATTACGCAGCGACGCAGCGGCGGCACGTATGATCTGCTGTTTTTGGTGTTTGGGCATTTTGGGATCGCCGTAAATAACCATTTTGCCCCCGCCGTGAGACAGGCCGGCGGCGGCATTTTTGAAAGTCATGGCCCGCGCAAGACGAAAACATTCATTAAGGCTAACATCCATGGCTATGCGCACCCCGCCGATAGAAGGGCCCATGGCGACATTATCCACAACCAGTATTCCTTTCAGGCCGGCGGAAGGCTCATAGATATGAATAATTTTTGCAGGCCCTATTTCATCAGCATATTTGAAAAGATCTTGCATGCTATGCCTCTATTTATTTTTGATTCAGAAAGCAACATGATTTGAGTTATTTACTGATGTTATGCAGTTGTAGGGTCGAATTCATTCGACTCGGGACAACCCGTGATATACAAGCAATGCGAATAAATTCGCACTTACAGCGCAGAGCTGAATCCCCTGACGCGCCGGAAACGATTCGTGCGTAACATCAGTTATTCAAAAAACTGAAAATGCTACGTTCTTAAAATTTAAGACATGAATTACTTAACTTAAGTTTTTAGCAGCATGTTCATTTTGAAATTTCTTGTGATAAGACCGTATTGTCTATTAATCCCTGTTTGACGAGCTTTGGCAGCTTATTGCCTTATATAAAAAACACGGGAAAGCGATAAAGCTGTTTGCCTGCAAGGCCGGGGCAGTCAGGATTAGATACAGCCATTGGCCTCGGCACATTTTGTTCTTTGAAATGTTAAAGTTTTCCTTAGTTGGTTGCTTTGATTGCTCTATTACCCTATAGTCTTCTGTTTATGTCCAATCAGGCTGTATGCCTTGATGGGTGATTGCATAATAGATGAAGCTCTGTGTGTACATGATCATGGTTGCAGTTGGAGCGGATCTCACTGAAATTTAAGGTTTAATGGAAGAGTTATTTATCGGTTGGCTCAAGGAATACGGTTACATTATCCTGTTCTTGTGGTCCATATTAGAAGGTGAAATCGGCCTGATCATGGCCGGAATCATGTCTCATACTGGCGATATGCAGTACTTCATGGCGGTTTTCGTGGCCGGCCTTGGCGGTTTCGCCGGTGATCAAATTTATTTTTACATCGGCCGTTTTAACAAAGGCTTTATTCAGCGCAAGCTGCATAACCAGCGGCGCAAATTTGCGATTGCGCATTTGCTGCTGAAAAAATACGGTTGGCCCATTATTTTCATGCAGCGCTATATGTATGGTTTGCGTACCGTCATTCCCATGTCGATAGGTATCACCAAATACTCGGCAAAGCAGTTTGCGTTGATCAATCTGCTCAGCGCTTGGGTATGGGCGGCGATTACGATAACCCCGGCCTATTTTTTTGGCGCGGAAATATTGAACATACTGGCCGTAGCCAAGCAGCATTGGTATTTCGCGCTGCCCGTAGCAGGCGCTTTTCTTTACGCGGTTTATACCTATTTCCACAAGCTGGAGCAGCATTTATTGCAAAAGCGCCAGAACCGTTTCTCGGATTCATAGCGAGACGGATAAAGAATTTTTGAATCCCGCTAGAACATTATTCATCACCAAGCTCACGAATGACTGCATGGGCAAATGATCGGATCATTCTCTGCCTGTGCAAGCCGTTCGTGAGTTTTGCGGTCATCCTGTATCTAAAATTTTCATAATTTTATAAGCACTGGCGACGAAATTAATTGGCGAAAATAGGTCATGGTTTTCGCTCAATTGTCGTGCTTTTTTCCTGTCTTTAACCGTTCTGACCCCGCAGGCTAGGGCGTGCCATGACGTTATTCAAGCATTAGCCGTAGTACGGTTTATTTACTCTAGTCAGGTTTTAGAGAGAGCGGCTGTTTACGATGCACGCGTAAAAATCTGGACCTGATCTAATAGGTCTCAACAAAATCTGACATTGAAAGTCTGAGTTCGACCCCTATGTGTAGATGCCAACTATGTGCAGTGCGGTGATATTTGCTGGCTGAAAACCACAATCATATTGGCTTATAAGGAAGCCGAAAGCTTACCAGCTGAACATAGTTTTTGCTGTTGTTCTGAAATCGAAATCTCTCGCTTCGATACGCAGAGACTTGCTTGACTCAGAAAAGCTATAAATTTGGCACGAATCCAAGAGCCAAAATATAGAAAATAAGCGATTTCCTACCAAGTGATGCGCTGACGGTGCTCCCTCAGGAGCAGAAACTATGTATAGATGCTTTCGGCCCGATGCAAGAGCCAATCTACCGTCGATAATTATAACTGCACATAGTTGGCATCTACACATAGGTGCCACTATGTTAAGCTTAACATAGCGACCCGTTGCCGCCGGTCATGCGTCCTTGATATTAGTCCACAATCGAGCCGAAAGCGGTCATAGATGTTGCGTTAGCAGAGTATAATCGACCGTTTCGCAAGCAATATTTCTCCGTTTACGCTTCGGTATAGGGCTTCTCTCTGTTTGTAACACGTTAAAGTTCTAGCCATCATATTGCTGATAAGATAAGAGTCCTATAAAATGATTTAAATCTCTTTAGCGAATTGAACTAATGATGAATTATTAGTTTAGTCGGGCGTTTAGCCAGACTCCAATTTATTGAGTACTTTTAGGGGCGCGGAAGCTGTTTTTCGCGCTTCTTCCGCTCATAGCTCCAGAAGCGCGAAAAACAGCTTCCGCTTTATCAATGTAAAGAGATTAACTAAGGCTTTAACGAGTTTTCCTCATTAAAGCCTTATATTTTTACAGGTCAATTGATGCAAATTCTTCAATTTTTGTGCCAAGAATTATCCGTTACAAAGCAAGAAATTAGCACCTTTGTCGCCTCCGCTCCCAAGAAGTATAAAAAATATACTATTCCAAAAAGGTCATCTGGCACACGAGTTATCGCGCAACCTGCTAAACGACTAAAAGATTATCAGCGGTGTCTGATTAAGTTTCTTGAAACAAAACTTCCAATTCATGATGCCGCATTTGCCTATAAAAAGAATATAGGTATCAAAGAAAATGCCGAACGGCATAAGAAGTCAAACTATCTATTGAAAATGGATTTTCAAAACTTTTTTTATAGCATTACACCAAAGCTATTTTTTGCTGCTTTAAAGAAGCATAATATTGAATTCGCGGTAGAAGACAAATACTTATTAGAAAAAATTTTGTTTTACAATCCGAGCAAAAAAAGCGGCGGAAAGTTGGTTTTAAGCATAGGCGCACCAAGCTCTCCGTTTATATCAAATTTTATAATGCATTGCTTCGATGAAACCATAAGTAAAACATGTCTAAGTTTAAATGTGGATTATACTCGTTATGCAGATGACCTGACTTTCTCAAGTAACGCCAAGAATATATTATTTTCAATTCCTGCGCTGGTTAAGGAAACTCTGCGTGATCATTTCGATAATGCTATTACCGTGAATGAAGCGAAGACTGTTTTTTCGTCCAAGGCACATAACAGGCATATAACAGGAATAACCATTACCAATGAGAACAAATTATCGATTGGACGGCAAAGAAAGCGTTACATATCTTCGTTAATTCATCGATTTTCAATCAATCAATTAGACAACGAGGATGTAAAACATTTGCAAGGGCTACTTGCCTTTTGTCTAAATGTAGAACCGGATTTTGTCGAACGTATGAAGAAAAAATACTCCACAGAAATTATGTATGCCATAAAGCTTGAGGCCAGAGGAATCAATGAAAAAGAATAGCTCTATTAAAGCCCTTGAGAATAAAGCGAGAAAAGGCGATCTCGAGGCACTTTTTCAATTAGGGGAACATTATTCACAAGGTAAGTTTGTAGAAGTCGATACCATTCTCTCTAATCAATATTTTGATCAATTTGTTGAGGCTTTTAGAGAGCCCAGGCTGACAATGTCCTCTCTAAAGCTGGTTAACTTTCGTGGATTCGAATCAGCAGAAATCAAGTTATCTGCTTCTAAAGTAACCGTGTTTATCGGTAATAACGGGGCGGGTAAAACAACGCTATTGGATGCTATTGTCAAAACATTATCTTGGTTGCGTATTTTCTTAGTTAGTCATGATGGAAAAGGAAAATCTATTGATTCGTCAGATATAAATAATATAGCTGTTGAAAATTACGCATCTATCATCAGTAATTTTACTTTACTCAACTCAGACTACATTGTCGAATTATCAAAAGCAAGGGATGGTAGCAATACCAAAAGAAGCGGGCAAATTCAAAACTTTAGATTACTGGCAAGTTTTTATAAATTAGCAAGATCGAGAAATTCACAATTTAATTTCCCTATACTAGCCTATTATTCTGTTGATCGAACAGTTGAATTAAGAAGTCAGCAGTTAGTTCAAGCCAGTGAAATCGCTAGTTCGAGAAAGTCGGCGCAATTATTTGCTTATAACAATTCGCTTAACGGCATCGCTGATTTTAAAACGTTCTTCCAGTGGTTTAAGGATTTGGATGACATCGTTAACTCGGAAAGCCAACTCAATCAGGATGTTTTGATTGCCATTGCCAAGCTAGAAGCTGAATTGGATAGTGATTTGTTCAGTCAAATGGAGCAACAGGCTAAGTTGGATGAAAATACTAGAAAAGTATTAGCCGATTTTAAAAATACCAAGCAAAAGGAAATTGACGAGCTTAAATCAAGGTTTAATAAAATTGAACCCATCCTAGCAAAGCAAATTATTGACAATGTATCCAATGCTATTTATCAATTCTTGCCAGAATTTAGCAACTTGCGAATTCAACGATTGCCTAGTATCGATTTGTTAATCACAAAAAACGAAATCACCCTAAGTATTTCTCAATTATCAGATGGCGAAAAAACTTTATTGGCATTAATTGCTGATATCGCTCGTCTCCTAGTAACGTTAAATCCATCATTAAGTAATCCATTATTGGGGAATGGTATTATTTTAATTGACGAAATTGAATTGCACCTGCACCCTAATTGGCAACGCGCCGTGATAGGTAAACTGAACAAAACCTTTCCAAACTGCCAGTTTATATTAACCACCCATTCTCCAATCGTCATTAGCGAATCCCGCGATTTGCTTTGTTATTCGCTCGAAAATGGTGAGGTGCAAAAACTTGAAAATCTGTACGGCATGGATGTCAATCAAGTATTACTGCAAGAAATGGATGCCGATATTCGCAATGCCGAAATTCAAACCGATTTAGATGATTTGCGCGATTGTTTACAAGATGGAAAATTAGAAGAAGCTAAAAAATTGATAGCCGAGCTCGAACAAAAAATCGCCATCGATCATATAGAACTGAATAAAGCGAGATTGCTTATCAGGCGCTTGGAGGTTCAACGTGCGGCAAATCCTTAAAATTGAAGGATGGGAACCTGAAGAACTGACTGCCTGGAAAAGAGCTAATCCTTGCGGACGTTACCAAGAATTAGGCAACAGCAGAGGAGGTGAATTAGCCCGAAAGGCTATACGCCGCGATGCAATCAAAGAACAATTCGGTTTGTGCGGGTATTGCTGCAAAAGCATCAACCTGGAAAATAGTACCAACGAACACGTTATCAGCCAGCAAAGCGATAGAAATCAAACGTTGAATTTTGCCAACATCATCGCGTCTTGTAATAAGAAAAGTCGCTGCAACCAAGCACGTGGGGCCAAAGAATTAGCACTAACACCGCTAATGCCGGAATGCGAAACCGAATTAAAGTTCTATCTATCCGGTAAAGTGGAAGGCAAAACAGAGCGTGCTTCAGCTGCCATTGGGGCTCTTGCGTTGGACAATAGAGCGATCCAGGATGAGCGTAAACAACTGGTGGATGTTCTTATTTACACAAATACAGGTTCTCAACCGAGCGAATTAGAGCTATTAGGCGATGAGTTGCTGAACGACCTGATTAGTACACTGGATAAGCCAGATGATTCAGGGATATTGCCGCCTTACAGTCCGGCTTTGATAAATATTATTAGAGGATTTTTGAATGAATCATGAGTTTTTCTTTGTGTGGACATAAAGGAAATTCAAATGAGCTGTGTTGCTATTTCTAATAAAGAGTTAATGGTTCTATACTCTCACCAAACCAAATTGAACAATTAACATAAGCGAAAAGCCCGCTGGATTTCTAAGTTACATTCTGTTTTGGCTAGAAAAGGCCACTTTGCAGTCGTTGAACAATGCAAGTTCTGCGACAGGTTCTGGCACAACCAAGACAATCAGTCTTATTATTCACGATCCAAGCTCAAATTTAACCTTATTTCAGAACCTGTCAGACCAGGTCCAGATTTCTGCATCTCTCAAAAACCGGAATCGGTTATTTTTGTGATTCGGTTCACAAAAACGACAAATAACGGGCTTCTTTTATTTCCGACTAAAATACTTGGTATATACTCCATAGCAAGGGTTAACGAGAAATGCCCTTGCTTCAATAGCTGTTTAGTATGACGTTGAATAGCTAAAAATTATAAAAATTAGAAGTTCATATTAGGTAGGTAACATGTCACATGATTTTGACAAATTAACGCACTATGCCAAATCATTCAGCGAATTAACGCCTGAACGAGAAGCCTTGTTGATCAAGGTGGGCGAACAGATCAAACCCAAACTGGCCGGAATTACCGAGGATTTTTATCAACACCTGCTTACCATTCCGCAAGCATCCACTTTTCTCGGAGGGCGGGTTGAATCATTGAAAAAAACCCATGCCCTCTGGATGGAAGGATTATTTACCGGACCTTTCGACAAAACCTATACCGAACACATGTACAAAGTGGGCGATGTGCATGTCAGAGTCAATTTGCCGGTTGAGTTCATGGCGGGCGCCATGACCTTG
Organism: Methylobacter sp. Wu1; assembly: GCF_036553575.1. Taxonomy (NCBI): domain Bacteria; kingdom Pseudomonadati; phylum Pseudomonadota; class Gammaproteobacteria; order Methylococcales; family Methylococcaceae; genus Methylobacter; species Methylobacter sp. Wu1. The sequence continues at coordinate 125,376 of NZ_JAZHOC010000042.1, forward strand.
ATCAATCAACGCCTGATCGGCCTGATTGTGGAAACCTATGGTCATGATAAGGAATTCTGCGCTCAGGTACTGGTTGCGATCAATGCCGTGACCGGCATGTCGCTTTTGGTGATGCAACAGTCGTATCAGGCCGCCAGTCTGGCCGAGGAACTGGAAAAATTCCTCAAGATTTCTGGAATGAGCCGTGTATTGTTTACCAATCTGGCTAACGCTTACAAAGATAAATAGGAGATTTCAATGCGTTCAGATATGTTAGTTTCGGTATTGTCGGATTTGAGCGGCACTTCTGCGGATATTGAGGCGGCAGGCGTCATTTCGACCGACGGTTTAATGATGGCTTCAGTGCTGCCGAATTCAATGGATGAAGACCGGGTCGGCGCCATGAGCGCCGCGATGCTCTCATTGGGAGATCGTACCGCACAGGAACTGGCCCGCGGAGAATTGGAACAGGTGCTGATAAAAGGCGATACCGGTTATGTGTTGATGACTCATGCCGGCAAGGAAGCGGTGCTGACCGTAATGGCCAAGCCTAATGCCAAGCTGGGGTTGATTTTCCTGGATGTCAAAAGAGCCGCCGGCAGTATCTCTGAATTGCTCTGATTGCCTTTAAGTGACCCAAAAATCCAACACCTGCTATAACCATAAGAAATAGCCGGGTCTGTAATGTAGAGGCACGGATTCAATGTATCGGAAGCCGTAGATTGGATTGATGCGAAAATCCATTCTACGGCGCCTTGATAGGAATCAGCCTTGAAAAGAAACCGAAGCGCTGATTGAAACAGCGGTTTAGTCCGCCAGAGAGAGGCCGCTAGGCACTTTTTTGGGCGCGGTAGATCTGAGATCCAGGCTGCTGGGGTCGGTCAGGGCATGTAAATAATCCAGCAACAGCTTGACTTGTGCATCTGTAAGCGCAACCGGATTGATTTCTATGCTGTTCGCCAGGTTGAAGCGGCTTGTTGCGTCGTTATGAACAATAAAGTCCTGTTCATCCAGATCCGAGCGGGACGGCAGAACGGCTTGGGAGACGTCATAGTGCTCAAGGCTTTGCTCCGGGTTCAGATGGTGTCTGACCACGGCTTCCAGAGTATTGTAAGCTCCGTCATGCCCCCATGGGCCGGTCAGCGCTACGTTGCGAAGGCTAGGGGTTCTGAATTTATACCGGTCATTGGCATCGCCTGTAACCTGCTCCCTGCCATAATCATCATGCCCTTCAAGGCCATCGCCTTTCCCGGGACCAATTTGCGGCATGCCCAGTGCATGAAAAGCATGATCCGTTTGGAATTTTCCTGAATGACAGCTGACGCATCCCGCCTTATTGAAAATTTTCATGCCTTCCACGGCGTTTTTGCTCATTGCGGCCGTTTGCCCCATCATATAGTAGTCGTAAGGGCTGTTATCGGCTCTGTACGCGGCGGCTTCGAAAGCGCCGATGGCATTGGCAATATGAGAATAGGTCACCTGCTCAGGAACTTTCAGGCGAGCTATGCGCAAATCTGGTGTATGGAGAATCAAGCGGCGTCCTGTTGTAGATCTCCGGTTTGTTTAATGCCGTTGACGAATTTCACGCCGGTAATGACCTCGGCTAACTGTTGATAGC